>CAYTJS010000341.1:0-3848 GCA_964438115.1 uncultured Iamiaceae bacterium | reverse complement strand
CTCTACTCGGCCGCCCTGCGCATGACCCGCAACCCGGCCGACGCCGAGGACCTCGTCCAGGAGACCTACCTCAAGGCGTACCGGGCCTTCCACACCTTCCAGGAGGGCACCAACCTCAAGGCCTGGCTCTACCGCATCCTCACCAACACGTACATCAATTCGTACCGGTCGAAGAAGCGCCGTCCCGACGAGACCGACCTCGACGAGGTCGAGGACCTCTACCTCTACCGCCGCCTGGGCGGGCTGGAGGGGGCGACCGCCGGCCGCAGCGCGGAGGAGGAACTGCTCGACTCGCTGACCTCCGACGAGGTGAAGGAGGCCCTCGAGGCCCTGCCCGAGCAGTTCCGCATGGCGGTGCTGCTGGCCGACGTGGAGGGCTTCGCCTACAAGGAGATCGCCGAGATCCTCGACATCCCGATCGGCACGGTGATGAGCCGGCTGCACCGGGGAAGAAAGGCGATGCAGAAGCAGTTGTACGAGTTCGGTCGGCAGCGGAACCTCGTGCCGGCGACCTCCGAGCCCGCGACCAACAGCTGAGCCCATGCCGAAGAAGGACTGCGACGAGACCCTCGCCGAGCTCTACCGGTACCTCGACGGCGAGCTGACGGTCGAGATCCGCGAGAAGATCCGGGTCCACCTCGACGACTGTCCGCCGTGTGGCGACGCCGCCGGCTTCGAGGCCGAGCTGCGCCGGGTCATCCAGGCCAAGTGCTACGACCGGGTCCCCGACGACCTCCGAGCCCGGATCCTGGCCGCCTGCTCCGACGAGCCCGAGACCCCCCCGACGCCGTAGGCGTCGTCGCCGACCGACTACTCGCGTTCGAGGGTGGCCAGCGCCGGCGGGGTGACGGCGGCGACGATGCGCTCCTCGGCCGACTCGTCGTCGGCCAGCCAGCGGTCCCAGAAGGCCACGGTCACCGCCTCGACCAGGTCGTCGGCGGGGTCGGGCGTGTTCTCGAAGGGCTCGGCGTGGGCCACCTCGTGGAGGGTGACCAGGTACTTGGGCGCCACGGCAGCGGCGTAGGCCCCGGTGGCGTCGGCGTAGGGCAGGGCGTAGTCGCCGTCGGCGTGGACGATCATCAGGGGCAGGCCCCGGTCGAACACGAACTCGCCGCCCACGGCCAGGCGGGCGCCGTCGAGCACCAGCGCCGCCCGGGGCCGCTCGTCGAGGCAGCAGTCGTTGAAGGCCACGCCGTAGGTGGTGGCCCCGCCCAGGGACAGGCCGGCCACGCCGATGCGCTCGGGGTCGACGAGGCCGGCGAGGGGGCCGGCGTCGGCGGCGGAGGCGGCCAGCACCTCGTCGATGACGAAGCTGATGTCGCCGGGCTGGTCGGGGAGGTCGGCAAAGGTGGGCTCGCCCGGCACCTCGTCGTTGGACCGGGGGAAGGCCGGGGCGGCGACCAGGTAGCCGGCCTCGTTCCAGGCCCGGAAGAGCCGGGTGAACTTGCGGGGGTGGCCGGCCAGGCCGTGGCTGAAGGCGATGAGCGGGAACGGCCCCGTCCCGGCGGGGACGTGCACCTCGGTGACCAGGCGGCGTTCGCCCTCGTGCGGCAGCCCGGCCCCGGCCGGGGTCTCGCGGCTCGGGTCCACGAGGTCGAGGGTCACCTGGCGCACGGGCGGCTCCGCAGTCTCGGCGATCACGGTGGTGGTCGGGGCCGGGGCGGCGGTCCCGTCGGCCGCGGTGGGGTCCTCGTCGCCACCGCAGGCGGCGACGAGGGTGGCCAGCAGGCCACCGGTGAGGGCGAGGACGAGGAGCCGGCGCATTCGGGCCACGCGACGGTACCCCGGTATGCTCGTCGGCATGGCCCTCGGCGTCGTCTGGCACTTCTGGATCGCCCCCATCCTGGTGATCACCGTCCTCGCCATCGCAGCCGCCACCGCGATCGGCTACGCCGTCAAGGTGTCTTCGCCGCGCTATCCCAAGCGCTGAGCCACCGGTGAGCGAGGTCATCGCCTGGGACCTCGCCGAGAAGGTGGCCGTCCGCGTGTGCGGCCGTGACCCCTTCGCCGAGTCGTACCACTACGCCGGCCTGGCCCCCGACTTCGCCGAGCTGACCGCCGTCGCCGAGGAGGCCGTGGCCGCCACCACCGGCCTCGTGCCCGCCACCGGGGCCGCCCGGGCCCGGGTGGTCGACCGCCCGGCCTGGATCGCCGCCAACCTGTCCTCGTTCCGGCGCTTGCTGCGCCCTCTCACCGAGAAGCTGGGCGAGCGCCTGGGCGACTCGCCGCTGACGCCGGTCACCCAGCGCATCGCCGGGGCCGAGGTGGGGGCGCTGCTGGGCTGGATGTCGACCCGGGTGCTGGGCCAGTACGACCTGCTGGTGGCCGAGGACGAGGACCCCGACGACCAGGACGTCGTCTACTACGTGGGCCCCAACGTGCTGGCCCTCGAGAAGCGGTTCGCCTTCCCGCCCCGCGAGTTCCGGCTGTGGCTGGCCCTGCACGAGGTCACCCACCGGGCCCAGTTCACCGGCATCCCGTGGCTGCGGCCCCACTACCTGGGCCTCGTCGACCAGGTGCTGGGCGCCGTCGACCCCGACCCCCGCCGCTTCGTGGTGGCCCTGGGCCGGGTGGCCGACGACCTGAAGGCGGGCCGTCGACCCTTCGACGAGGGCGGCCTGGCCGCGGTGCTGGCCAGCCCCGAGCAGAAGCAGGCCCTCGAGCAGGTGTCGGGCCTGATGAGCCTGCTGGAGGGCCACGGCGACGTGACCATGGACCGGGCCGGCGCCGACCGCATCCCCTCGGCCGAGCGCTTCGGGCGGGTGCTGCGCCAGCGCCGTCAGCAGGCCAACGGGGTGGCCCGGCTGCTCCAACGCCTGGTCGGCCTCGAGGCCAAGCTGGCCCAGTACGAGCAGGGCGAGCGCTTCATCGAGGCGGTCGAGGCGGTGGGCGGCCCCCGCGCCCTCGACGTCATCTGGGAGGACCCGGCCCGGCTCCCCACCATCGACGAGATCCGCGACCCGCAGCGCTGGCTGGCCCGGGTCAGCCCGGCCGCCGCCTGAGCCGGGGCGAGCCGGTGGGCCTGGTCGAGGACCTGCTCACCCGCTGCTCCTTCCCGCCGGCCGGTAACCGGGTCACCTGTGCGGTCTCGGGCGGTGCCGACTCCCTGGCCCTGCTGGTGCTGGCCACCGCCGCCGGGGCCGAGGTCACCGCCATCCACGTCGACCACGGCCTGCGGGCCGGCAGCGCCGCCGAGGCCGACCGGGTGGCGGTCGCCGCCGAGCGGTACGGCGCCGCCTTCCGGGCCGTGCGGGTCGAGGTCCTGCCCGGCCCCAACCTCCAGGCCCGGGCCCGCGCCGCCCGCTACGCCGCCCTGCCCGCCGACGTCCTCACCGGCCACACCGCCGACGACCAGGCCGAGACCGTGCTGCTCAACCTGGTGCGGGGGGCGGGCCGACCCGGCCTGGCCGGCATGCGCTGGCGTCAACGCCGTCCCCTCCTCGACCTGCGTCGGCGCGAGACCGAGGCGTTGTGCGCGGCCGAGGGCCTCGACCCCCTCGAGGACCCCACCAACCGCGATCCCCGCCACCGCCGCACCCGCATCCGCCACGAGGTGCTGCCCCTGCTGGCCGACGTGGCCGACCGTGACGTCGTGGCCGTGCTGGCCCGCCAGGCCGACATCATGGGCGAGGAGAGCGACCTGCTCGACCGGCTGGCCGCCGACCTCGACCCCACCGACACCCGGGCTCTCCAGACGGCCGAGCCGGCCCTGGCCCGCCGGGCCCTGCGGGCCTGGCTGTGGCGGGGGATGGGGGCGTCGTACCCGGTCGACACCGCCGCGGTGGACCGGGTCCTCGCCGTGGTCCACCACCGGACGCGGGCCACCGAGGTCCAGGCCGGGTGGCGAG
>CAYTJS010000340.1:0-3853 GCA_964438115.1 uncultured Iamiaceae bacterium | reverse complement strand
ACCCCGGCCGCAGCCGCCACGCCGGCGGCGGCTGCCGCTCCGCCGCCGCCCGAGCGGGCGAGCCTGCCCCGCCGCACCCCCGGCGAGCACGCCCCCGTCGTGGAGGAGCGCTCGGAGCCGGTGGTGGTGCCCGACGTCGGCCAGGAACACTCCTTCCGCCGCCGCCGCATGTTCGCGTAGTTCCGGTGCGGCTTCGTCGCCGCCTTCGCGGCGACTGCCGGCTACGCCGGCTACCGCACCGGTCCCCCGTGCTGCTGCGCTCCGCTCCGCAGCCTTGCTGACGCCGTTGCGACCGTGACGCGGCCCTCGCCGGCGCCGCGGTCAGTCCTTGGTCTTCTTGACGTCGATGACGGCGGTGCGGAGGTCGGTCATGTCGAGGAGGGTGTACTTGCCGCCGATGCGGCCCCAGCCGGTGCGGGTGCCGGAGGCGCCGCCGAAGGGGGGATGGGGCTCCCAGAAGCAGGTGGAGTCGTTGACCACCACCGAGCCGGCCTGGAGCTCGTCGACGTAGCGGAAGGCCCGGGACAGGCTGGAGGTGAACACCGACGCCTGGAGCCCGAGCGGGGAGTCGTTGGCCAGGCGGAGGGCGTCGTCGTCGTCGGTGAAGGTGGTCACGGGCAGGACGGGCCCGAAGGTCTCGTCGGTGAAGAGGAGGGCGTCGGTGCCCACCCCGTCGATCACGGCGAGGGGTTGGTAGAGCGCGGTCGGGAACCCGTCGGCCCGGGCCCCGCCGACCAGGACCTCGGCGCCGCGGTCGGCGGCGTCGGCCAGGTGGGCGTCGACCTTGGCCGCCACCGCCTCGTTGTTGAGCGGGCCGAGGGTGGTGCCCTCGTCGTGGGGGTCGCCGAGGCGCACCTGGGCCGCCCGGGCGAGCAGGCGCTCGACGACCTCGTCGTGGGCCGACTCGGCCACCAGCAGTCGCTCGGTGGCGACGCAGCACTGGCCGGAGGCGAACTCGGCGCCGTAGACGGCGGCCTCGACGGCGGCCTCGACGTCGGCGTCGGCACAGATGATCTGGGGGCCGTTGCCCGAGGCCTCGACGAGCGTGCGCTTGAGGCCCGCCGCCCGCACGATGGCCTCGGCGGTCTCCATCGACCCGACGAAGGCGACGGCGTCGACCCCGGGGTGCGAGACGAGGGCGGCGCCCACGTCGCCCCGACCGTGGACCAGGCCGATGGCCCCCTCGGGCACGCCGGCCTCGACACAGGCCTCGACCAGGGCGGCGGCGGTGAGGGGGGTCAGCTCGGAGGGTTTCAGGATCAGGGCATTGCCCCCGCCCAGGGCCGGGGCCACCAGCTCCGCCGGGATGTTCATGGGAAAGTTCCAAGGGGTGATGGCCACGTAGACGCCGTTGGCCCGGCGGAAGGTCAGCACCTTCTTGTCAGGGTCGGCCCCGGGCAGGATCGGGGTCTCGAGACGCTTCACCTCCTCGGCCGTCCAGCGGAAGATCTCGGCCGACTCCTCGATCTCGGCCCGGGCCTCGGTGGCGATGGGCTTGCCCTGCTCGGTGGTGAGCTGGCGGGCCAGGTCCTCGACCTGACCCTCGAGGTGGTCGGCCACCCGGTGGAGGAGGGCGGCCCGCTCGAAGGGGGGCATCGCCTCCATGGCCCGCTGCCCGGCCCGGGCGGCGGCCACGGCGTCCTCGACATCGGTGCCGGCGGCGGTGGCCACGTCGGCGACGTGCTCGCCGGACCCGGGGCTGCGGACCACCAGGGGTCCGTCGCCCCGCCCGTCGACCCACTGCCCACCGATGAGAAGCTGCGTCCTGGCCATCGGCGGAGCCTACGGCAGCGCCGAGGTCGGCAATCGAGGGCCGGGGAGTGGTCAGGCGATCGTGGTTCGTGATGGATCTCGGCGCGATATCACGAACAGCGGTTGGTCCGTGACTCTCCGCAGTCGGACGGGGTGGGTCGCCGTCATGCACCGCCGCCGAACCCTGGTGCTGGTCCTGGCCGCCGTCCGCCGCCGCTCCGCCCACGGTCCCGCCCTCGACACCTCGGTGCCGTCGACCACGGTCACCACCCTGCTGCCGCCGCCGCCCACCACGTCGGAACCGCCCATCGAGGAGCCGACCACGACGACGCCGGTATCGAGCACCACGAGCACGACGACCACGACCGTGCCGGCCGTCCCCAGCACCGCGGGTCCCCCACCCGCCGCTCCCGCTGCCGACGAGCCCGGTCCCGACGGTCCGGTCGCGGTCGTGGCCGCCGCCGGTGGTGATGGGGGCGGGACGACGACGGTGGCACCGGCCCGGCCGGCGAGCGCGAGGTGGCCCCTGCCCAGCGCCGAGTGGCCGCACACCGAGCGGTCGACCGGACACGGTGGGTGTCCAACCCTCGTTGAGGCCGGCCCCGATCGGCCCGCCGGGGCCCACCACTAGGGTGACCGGGGTGAGCCAGATGTACGGCCCCGACGTGAGCTTCATCGGCTGTCCCCGCCGGGACCTGGCCGACCTGGTGGCCGACGGCGACGACGTCGACGTGGTCGTCATCGGTGCCCCTTACGACTCGGGCACCTCGTACCGCTCCGGCGCCCGCCTCGGCCCCATGGCCATCCGCAGCACCGACTACCTGGGCCACGACGCCTGGCGCCCCAGTCTGGCCCTGGGCGTCGACCCCTTCGCCGAGCTGGCGGTGGTCGACGCCGGTGACGTGCTCATGCCCCCCGACCTCCGCGAGGTCGGCTTCGCCAACCTCGAGACGGCGGTCCACACCGTGGTGGCCGACCTCGATGCCTTCCCCGTGGTCCTCGGCGGCGACCACTCCATCGCCCTGCCCGACGTCACCGCCGTGGCCCGCCACCTGGGGTGGGGTCGGGTGGGCGTCATCCACTTCGACGCCCATGCCGACACCGGCGACCAGACCTTCGGCTCGCTCTACGGCCACGGCGAGCCCATGCGCCGCCTCATCGAGTCGGGCGCCGCCCGGGGTGACCGCTTCGTGCAGGTGGGCCTCCGCGGCTACTGGCCCGGCCCCCAGACGCTGGCCTGGATGGCCGACCAGGGCATGCGCTGGTACGAGATGACCGAGGTGGTGGACCGGGGCCTCGACGAGTGTCTGACCGAGGCCTTCGCCATCGTCACCGACGAGTGTGACGCCGTCTGGCTGTCGGTCGACATCGACGTGGTCGACCCCGGCCACGCCCCCGGCACGGGGACCCCCGAGCCCGGCGGCCTCTCGGCCCGCCAGCTCCTCGACGCCGTCCGCCGTTGCTCCCTCGAGCTGCCCCTGGTGGGCATGGACCTGGTCGAGGTGGCCCCGCCCTTCGACCACGCCGACATCACCGTCCTGCTCGCCAACCGCGTCGTCCTCGAGACCCTCTCGGGCCTGGCCCGCCGCCGGGCCTGAAGCGAGGGCCACGGCCGCCCCGAGCTCGAGGCACCAGCCCCCCGGAACGGGGGGCGGACGCCTCGAGCGGAGACGGCCCGGGCCCCGTCCGGGGGCCGCGCCTACGATCCGGCCGATGGCCGACGAGCAGACGACCGAGACCGCGGAGCCCGACGACTTCGCTACCCGCATCACCGCCGGGTACGCGGCGGAGGGCACGGCTATCGGCCTGGGTCGGGGGGTGCTCGACGGCACCACCCACCCCGATGCCGTGGTCCAGCTGCCAGTGGCCATGACCAACCGCCACGGGCTCATCGCCGGCGCGACGGGCACCGGCAAGACGGTGACCCTCCAGGTCCTGGCCGAGCAGCTCTCGGCCGCCGGCGTGCCGGTGTTCGCCGCCGACATGAAGGGCGACCTGAGCGGCCTGTCGGCCCCGGGCGACGCCACCAACGAGAAGCTCAGCGCCCGGGCCGCCGAGCTGGGCGTCGAGTGGACACCGGCCCCCCGGCCGGTCACCTTCC
>CAYTJS010000339.1:0-3857 GCA_964438115.1 uncultured Iamiaceae bacterium | reverse complement strand
TGCCGCCCTAGAAATCGCCGCATGACCCCTTGACAAGAACATGGGGACACCCCCCAGCGACAGTCAACGACCATCGTCCTGGAGCACACTCAGGGACAGCGTGGTGTTCGCATCTCGTCTGTTCGGGTGAACCGCCACCCCAGGGGGCGAGGGCTATCGGCTCCCCCGGTCGGGTAAGACTGTCCGATGGCGACCCCAGGACACATGGACGAGGACGAGCTCCCCGGCATCGGCCGCCGCTACACCCTGACCACCGACGACGGCGGGCAGGTGTGCGTGGTCATCCACCACACCGGACGCCGGGACCTGTACGTGAGCGGCAGCCCCACCGCCGAGTCCCAGGTGGTCTCGGTCGAGGACGACGTGGCCCGCCGCCTCGGCGCCGCCATCGCCGGGTCCTACTTCACCCCGGCCGCCGTGCGGCGGGTCGAGTCCGCCATCGGCGGCCTGGTCATCGACTGGGTGACGGTGCCCGCCTCCTCCGCCCTGGCCGGGAGCTCCATCGCCGACGCCGCCATCCGGCGCCGCACGCGGGTGACCGTGGCCGCCATCATCCGGGGTGACGAGCAGCTCGTGGCCCCCGACCCCGACGAGGTCGTCGTCGCCGGCGACCAGCTCGTGCTCATGGGTCGCCCCGAGGACCTCCCGGCCTTCCGGGACCTCTTCCTCGACGCCGGCTGATGGCCGAGACGCTCATCGCCCTCGGGGCGGCCTTCCTGGCCGCGGCCACCCTCGGTGGCGTCGGCCGCCGCCTGGGTCTGCCCACCATCCCCCTCTTCATGCTCGCCGGCGTGGTGTTCGGGCCCAACACCCCCGGCATCGCGCTGGTGGGCGACCCGGCCGAGCTGGAGCTGGTCGCCCTCATCGGCCTCGTGCTACTCCTCTTCTACCTCGGTCTCGAGTTCTCCCTCGACGACCTCGTCGCCGGCGGGCCCCGCCTCCTGGCCAGCGGCGGCCTCTACCTGGCCCTGAACGTCGGGCTGGGCATCGCCCTGGGCGCGGCCATCGGCTGGGGCGGGGCCGAGGCCCTGGTCATCGGCGGCATCGTCGGCATCTCGTCGTCGGCCATCGTGACCAAGCTGCTGGTCGAGTTGCGCCGCCTGGCCAACCCCGAGACCCGCCTGATCCTCGGCGTCATCGTGGTGGAGGACGTCTTCCTGGCCCTCTACCTGGCCGCCCTGCAGCCCGTGCTGGGCGAGGTGTCGGGCCCGGCCGAGGCCCTCCGCTCCTTCCTCGTGGCCCTGGCCTTCCTGCTCGGGCTGGCGGCCCTGGCTCGGTGGGGCGGGCCCCTCGTCAGCAAGGCCCTGGGCCGCACCGACGACGAGTTGCTGACCATCGCCTTCGTCGGCCTCGCCCTCTTCGTCGCCGGCGTGGCCCACGAGGCCGGCGTCTCCGACGCCATCGGCGCCTTCATGATCGGCACCGTGGTGGCGGCCAGTTCGGTGGCCTCCCGGGTCGAGCGGCTGGTGCTCCCGTTGCGGGACGCCTTCGCCGCCGCCTTCTTCTTCACCTTCGGCCTCACCGTCGACCCCGGCGACGTGGCGTCGGTGGTGGGCCCGGTGATCGCCGCCGCCGCCCTGACCCTTGCCGTGGCCATGGTCACCGGATGGCTGGTCGGCCGCTACAACGGCCTCGGCCCCGCGCCGGCGGCCAACGTCGCCCTGACGCTCGTGGCCCGGGGCGAGTTCGCCATCATCCTCGCCACCCTCGCCGTGGGCGGCGGCCTCGACGGGCGCCTGGCCCCCTTCGCCGCCGGCTACGTCCTCCTGCTGGCCATCGGCGGCCCCCTCCTGGCCAGCCGCCCCGGCTGGCTGACCCGCCTCTACGCGCGCCACCCCCCGGCCGACGCCTGAGTGGTGGCAGCAGCCATCGCCGCGCCGGACGCCGGAGCCGACCAGTGACTAGCCTGGCGGTGAGGCCACGCCAAAGGGGGACGTCATGCGGGTCCGGGGTGTGCTCTTCGCAGCGGTGGTGGCGGCATTGGTGGGCGCCGTCGGGGTGGTGGTGTCGGCGCCGCCGGCCGCGGGGGCCGAGGACGTCGGCGACATCACCACGTTCACCGCGGCCAATGTCGACCGGCCCTACGAGATCGCCCTGGGCCCCGACCGGAACCTCTGGTTCACCAGCCGCGACGCCGACCGCATCGGCCGCATCACGGTGAACGGCACGATCAGCCTCTTCCGGCAGGCGACCGGGACCCACCGCACCGAGGAGCCCTCGGGCATCACCGGCGGACCCGACGGCCGCATCTGGTACACGCTGCGCGAGCGGAACCGCATCGGGCGGATGACCACCGCCGGCACCCAGATCACCTCGTTCGGCAATGCGAACATCGACGGGCCCCGCAGCATCGTCACCGGGCCGGACGGCGCCCTCTGGTTCACCAGCACCGACAACGGGCGCCTCGGGCGGATCACCACCGCCGGCGCGGTGACGACCTTCGGCGACCCGGACCTCTCGGCCACCGACGGCATCGCCTTCCTGGCCCTCGGCGCCGACGACAACCTGTGGCTGACGGCCACCGATCCCGATGCCCTGTGGCGCTTCGACCCCGACACCGCCACCTTCTCCGACTTCGCCCTGCCGGCCGAGGCCGACCACCCGCGGCTGATCACCGCGGGGCCCGACGGCCGTCTGTGGTTCGCCGCCCAGTCCTCCGACCGGATCGCCTCGATCGACCCCCTGGCCGGCGACGACGCGGCCATCCTCGACAGCCTCGAGACCTACGCCGATCCCGCCGACCAGATCGTCGATCCCCAAGGGGTGACCGCCGCTGCCGACGGCAACATCTGGTTCACCAGCAGCACCAACAGCCGGGTGGGCTTCCTCGATCCTGATGCCCCGGACCCGGCCTCGACCATCACGACCTTCGCCGACCCGGCGACCAACATCGACGGCGCCTTCGCCATGGCGACCGGGTCCGACGGCCACCCCTGGTTCACCGTCATCACCGACGACCGCATCGGCCAGGTCCGGGCCACGAACTGCAACACCGACCCCTTCCCCCACGGCTTCACCGACATCACCGGGGGCGCCTACTACGAGGATCCGGTCGACTGGGCGAAGTGCCACGGCCTGATCTCGGGCTTCCCCGACAACACCTACCGCCCCGACGACGACGTCAACCGGGGGCAGGTGGTTTCGATCATCTGGGTGATGATGGACTCACCGTCAGGCTCGCCGGCCCACGGGTTCCCCGACATCCCCGCCAACGTGTTCTACGAGCGCGGCCTGCGGTGGGCCAAGGCCCAGACGTTGGTCACCGGCTTCCCCAACGGCACCTACCGGCCGAGGGACCCGGTCAACCACTGCCAGTTCACCAACATGCTGTGGCGACTGGTCGGCTCACCCACGTCGTACCCGGACCACCCCTACACCGACGTGGCCGCCAACGCCTTCTGCCGGGACGCCATCGACTGGGCCCACGCCGAGGGGCTGTGGGCCGACATCCTCACCGGGACCACCTTCGCGCCGAAGGCGGGCACCACCCGGGCCGAGGTGGCCGATGTGCTCTCGGCGCTGGCCTCCACGCCGTCGGCGTGGAGCGAGTTCACCGGCGACCTGCCCGACACCATCCGGTTCCCTTGAGTCGACGACCCCCGAGCGATCTGGCGTCGATTCGTTGCGCCCAGCACAACCAATCGACGCAATTTCGGAGGGTGGTGGGGGGTCAGGGGACGGTGGTGCCGACGGTGGGCTCGTCGGTGACGTCGTCGACGCCGATGTAGGAGACCGCCGCCACGCCGTCGGCGATCCAGATCCGCTCGTCGGCGAAGGTGAGGCCCCGCATGTTGCGGGTGTCGAGGGACACCTGGGCCTGGCCGGCCAGCAGGAAGGGGTCGGTGCTGATGCGCACC
>CAYTJS010000338.1:0-3911 GCA_964438115.1 uncultured Iamiaceae bacterium | reverse complement strand
GCCACCGGGCCCGCCGCGGCGGTCGCCGAGCTCACGGCCCTCCTCGAGCCCTGGCGCCAGGCCCGCTTCGACCAGGCCCGCCGCCAGGGGCGCCGGGAGCGCCGCGGGGCGATCGGCTTCGACGCCCTCCTCGACGCCCTTCGGCACGCCGACGCCGCCCGTCGGGGCCACCACGGCCCGGCCGCCGACGACCTCGCCGTCCCCACCGGCCCCCCCGCCAAGGTCCTCGCCCGGGTCGACGTCACCGCCCTGCGGCGGGGGCGGACCGTGCCCGGCGAGATCTGCGAGATCGACGGCCTCGGCCCCGTGGCGGTCGAAGACCTCCGGCAACTGCTGCCCGACGCCGCCATCGACCTGATCCTCACCAACGGCCGCGACGTGTTCAACGTCACCCATCTCGGACGGCGGGCCACCGCCCACCAGTACGTCGTCCTCGATTGGATCGGCGGTCAGTGCACCCGCACCGGGTGCGCCGCCACCCGCCACCTCCAGGTGGACCACCGCATCGACTGGGCCCACACGCACCTCACCGAGCTCCGGGCCCTCGACTGGCTCTGCCCCGCCGACCACCGCCGCAAGACCCACCACGGCTGGGCCCTCGTCGAGGGCACCGGTCGACGGGCCATGGTCCCGCCCGACCATCCGGACCACCCCGCCAACGGTCCCCCGGCCGAACAGGCCGCCTGAGTCCGCCCGCTCGCCACCGTCGACCACGCGTCGGCCACTGCCCGGAGGGGGCATGCCGACCACCCGCACCTTGACAACCGAACACCGGGCCCCGGGGGTCGCCCCGCGCCGCCGCTCAGTTCGCGGCCGGGGTCTCCTCGGCCGGGGGCGGCGGGATCGGGTCCTTCTTCTTGGGCGGCGGGACACCGACCGAGACGGCGGCGTGGGCCTCCTTGGGCCAGCGACGGCGGCTGACGATGGAGAGGCGGCGCATCAGCTTGATGGCGTCGGGGTCGCTGTCGCCGGGCTTGGCGATGATGACCCCGTCGTCGAGCATCCCCTTGATGATCTCCCGGCCGAGGTCGGTGCGGACGATGGTCAGCGTCCAGTCGTTGTCCTTGCCGATGCCCCCGGTGGAGATGTCGGCATGCTCGGCGGCGAAGTCGGGGCACGAGGTGCAGCCCTCCCTGGTCCAGGCGTGGCACTCCTTGAGGTTCACCTCGTGGTAGCTGCCGTCGTGGCACCAGATCTGGAAGACGCCCTTGATGTTGACCTTCTTGATGTCGGCCTTCTTGATCCCGTACTTGGCCTCGAAGAGCTCCTCGAAGATGGCGTCGTCGAAGGTCTTCGAGCAGAGCAGGCCGATGTTGAAGACGAAGGGCTTGCCCGCCTTGCCCACCTTGCGGTGCCACATGACCGGGGGCACCGACGACTGGCAGCTCATGCCGACGAGGGCCAGCTTCGAGAGGCCGCGCTCCTTGGCCTCGTCGATGGCCAACGTGTTGGCCGAGTACGTGTAGCGGCTGCCGGCCGAGGCCAGGACCTCGTCCTTGGTGGCGGCCACGCCCGGCTTGGCCTTCCAGGTCGAGCCGTCGCCCTCGAGGAACGAGGTGAGGGCCCCGTCGATGTAGCCCTTGTCGAGGGCCCAGATGAGCAGGGCCGACACCAGGCCACCGTCCTGGCCCATCTGGTGGACCATGTCGTCGGAGGCCCGGGTCAGGAGGATGTCCTGGTAGATGCCCGACATCTCGTCGTCCTCGCGGTCCCGGGCGAAGAGGTGCTCGTTGGCGTCCTCTTCCCAGGTGCGGAAGCGGGGGCAGGCCCGGGTGCAGCTCGTGCAGCCCTTCTGGCCGTGGGTGCAGTCGGCCGGCCCCAGCTCGTCCTCGAGATGGAAGGGCTTGTAGCCACCGGACTGGTGGTCGTAGCCGATCACGTCGTGCGGGCAGGCGATCACACAGCCCGCGCACCCGGTGCAGGTGCCGAAGGAGATGACCTCCTCGTACAGCTCCTTCCACTGGTTGGTCCAGCGGGTGCGGGTCGGGGCGGGCTCGGTGGTGGTCATCGTGCTCCCGGAGGGGTCAGCGGCTGGTGTCGGGCTCGACGGCGAGGCTCGGCGCCGTCTCGACGCCGAGGAAGCAGGCCGAGCGGATGCGGTCGAGTTGGCCGGGGACGGCCGTGGGGTCGGCGGCGAGGGCCTCGTCCAACTCGACGTAGCGGTCGTAGGGCACCTCGGCGACCAGGCGGTCGTACACGCAGCGGCAGAACGCGGCGGGCCGGGTGAAGGCCCGGGCCTCGGCGTCGGCCGTGCAGGTGGCCATGAAGTCGTCCTCGGTGGTGTCGTCGTAGGCGGACGGCGGGTCGTCGTCGCGCAGGGAGAGGATGCCACCCGCGGCGAGGACGACCAGCACCAGCACCCCGACCACGACGAGCACCACCCGGCCGGTCACGGCGCCGGCACGGTGGTCGCCGTCGAGGGTGGCGGCCGCTGGGGGGTCGTGGGCAGCGGCATCGGGTCGCCGATGGTCGGTTCCGCCCCCAGGAAGCGCACGCAGGCGGCCAGGATGCGCAGGGGCTCGTCCAGCTCGCTGCCGGGCATGCGGGTCGGGGCGATGGCGAAGTCCTCGGTCACCAGGTCGTCGAGGGTGGGCAGGTCCTCGAAGGGCACGGTCCGCTGCAACTGGCCGTACCAGCACCCGCACACCTGGTCGGCCCCGGGGCGCCCGTAGGCCTCGGTGCAGGTGGCCTCGAAGTCGGCCCGGAAGGTCTCGTCGTAGTCGGCGGCGTCCGAACCCGAGCACCCTGCCAGCAGGGCGACCAGCCCGACCAGCGCCACCACCAGGCCGACGGGGCCGCCGGTGCGGCGTCCGGCTCGGGGGGTCAGGTCGGCCATCGCCCCGGACCGTAGCGAGGACCGGGCGCCGAAATGGTCCCGATGACCCATGTCGGTACAGGGTCGGGCGACCGATCACTTCTTGCGTAGCGCCTGCACGGCAGGTGGTGGGACTCGACGACGAGTCCCACCGCCATCGCCGACGCGGGGGCCGGGGCCAATTCGGCGGCGCTCCGGTCCCCGCGGAGCGGGCGGTCCCTCCCCCGGCGCCATCGCTAGGCGGCCACCTCCGACGGCACGCTGCGGTTGGCCAGCACCGACCCGTTCCCCAGCCGGCCCCGGCCGTCGGATCCCCAGCAGAACAGGCGGGCGTCGACCCTCCGGGCGCAGGTGTGGCGGCTCCCCGCTCTGACCATCGTCCAGCGCCGGTCGCCGGCGACGGCGGTGAGCTCGGTGAAGTTCCCCCGGAAGGGCAGACCGACGCCGGCCTGGCCCCAGGCGTCCGAACCCCAACACCACAGGCGGCCGCCGGTGCGCCGGGCGCACACGTGCGCGCCGGTCACCCCCGTGCTCGCCGTCGCCCAGTCCGTGCGGTTGCCCAGCACCGGCGTGGGCCGCGAACGGGCGGCCGTCGCCGAGCTGGTAGGCCCCGTCGGCGCCCCAGCAGAACTGGCGTCCGTTGGGTCGGCGGGCGCAGGAGATGGCCTTGCCGGCGTCCACGGTCGACCACACGCCTCCGCCAGTCGCTGTGCCCGCCCGCCACCTCGACGGGGGTCGACTCGTAGGCGCCCGGGATGCCCGTGCCCAGCTGGCCGAGCTGGTTCGAACCCAGCAGTACTGGCGCCCGCTCGTGCGGATGCCGCAGGCGTGGTCGAAGCCGGCACTCGCCGTGCGCCAGTCCGCGGTGCCCTCAGCCCCCGGGCCCCGCCGCTCAGTCCAGGCCGGCGAGGGCGCGGGCGCGGAGGAGGACGGCGTCGAGCATGGGCTCGGTGAGCTTGCCGGTGAAGGTGTTCTGCTGGCTCACGTGGTAGCTGCCGAGGATCGTGCGGCCGTCGGGGGCGGTCACCTCGACGCCGTGGCCGAACGGGGGCCGGGGCCGGAGCCCGAGGTGGGTGGCCATGGCGTGGTGGGCGAA
>CAYTJS010000337.1:0-3942 GCA_964438115.1 uncultured Iamiaceae bacterium | reverse complement strand
CGCGGGCCGCCGAGGCCGACGTGGCCCGCGAGATCGACGAGCACGACGGTCGCCGCACGGCGGCCCTCGAGGCCCTGGCCCGGGTCGAGGCCGACCGCCGCGACGGGGCCACCGAACGCGACGCCCTGACCGCCCACTTCGAGGAGACCGAGACCCGCCTGGCCCGCGAGCAGGCCCGGGTGGCCGAGCTGGAGGCCGGGCTGGCCGACCTCGAGGCCGACGAGGAGTCGGCCCGGGCCACGGGCCGGGACCTCCGCCTCCTGCGGGGTGCCCTCGACGAGCGGGCCGCCGAGCTGGCCACCCGTCGCACCGACCTCGAGGTGCGTCAGGCCGGGCTGCGGGAGCGGCGCCGGGTGGCCGAGGCCCGCCTGGGCGAGATCGAGCCCCGCCTGGCCAAGGACGCCCACGAGCGCGAGCACGCCGAGGCCAGGCGGGCCGACATCGACCGGCGCGAGACCGCCGTGCGCCGCCTGCTGGCCGAGGTCGAGGGGCGCAGCGAGGAGATCGAGACCGTCCTGGCCGACCTGCGCGAGCAGCGCCGGCAGCAGTCCGAGGCGGTGCGGGGCATCGCCACCCGCCTCGACGGTCTGCGGCGGGACCGCACCGAGGCCGAGCGGGCCCTGGCCGAGGTGCGCGAGCGCACCCAGCGTGAGGAGGTCCGCGAGGCCGAGATCGCCGTGCGCCTCGAGACCGCCATCGAGACGCTGCGGATCGAGCAGGACGTCGAGCCCGACACCGCCGTGGCCGCCGAGTGCCCGCCGTTGCCCGAGGGCACCACCGCCACCGGCCGGGCCCGCGAGCTCGAGCGCGAGCTGCGGCTCATGGGTCCGATCAACCCGCTGGCCCTCGAGGAGCACGAGCAGCTCCAGGAGCGCCACCAGTTCCTGCAGGGCCAGCTCGACGACGTCCAGGAGTCGCGACGCGAGCTGCGCAAGGTCATCAAGGCCGTCGACGACGAGATCCGCGACGTGTTCACCGCCGCCTACGCCGACGTCGCCACCAACTTCGAGGCCCTGTTCTCGACCCTCTTCCCGGGGGGCACGGGGCGCCTCAGCCTCACCCAGCCCGACGACCTGCTCCAGACCGGCATCGAGATCGAGGCCAAGCCGTCGGGCAAGAACGTCCGCAAGCTCTCGCTGCTCTCCGGCGGCGAGCGGTCGCTGACGGCGCTGGCGTTCCTCTTCGCCGTGTTCCGCAGCCGGCCGTCACCGTTCTACGTGATGGACGAGGTCGAGGCCGCCCTCGACGACGTCAACCTGCATCGCTTCCTCGACCTCCTGGCCGAGTTCCGCCAGGACGCGCAGCTCATCGTGGTCAGCCACCAGAAGCGGACCATGGAGGCGGCCGACGTCCTCTACGGCGTCACCATGCAACCCGGCGGCTCGTCGAAGGTGGTCTCCGAACGGGTGACCGAGTCCGAGCTGGTGACCTGACCGCCGGGGTCCGGCCCCGGCGGATCAGGTCCGGACGCCCACCGGTCGGGTGGTGTTCTGATTGGTGGCGTCGCCCAACTGACCCTTGTCGTTGCGGCCCACGCAGATGGCCTGCCCACCGCTCAGTCGGACGCAGGTGTGGTCGAGGCCCCCGCCGACGGCGAACTGGCCGGTGCCGGCACCGCCCAGGTTGGCGGTGCCCCCGACGTTCTGCATGGCCACCGCCCGCCGCCGGTTGACCGTGCTGCGATCGCCGAGCTGGCCGTTGGTGTTGCGGCCCCAGCAGCGGACCTGGCTGTTCGACAGGCGGGCGCAGGCGTGGTCGGTGCCCACGCCCAGGGCGGTGACGCCGGTGAGGGCGGCGTTGGACGGCACGGTCACCAGGTGCGGTCGGTTCTCGTTGGGGCCCGCCCCCTTGCCCAGCTGGCCGACGTCGTTGCGGCCCCAGCAGGCCACCCGGCCGTCGTTGATGCGGGCGCAGGCGTGGTCCTGGCCGGCGTGGACCTCGGCCACGTTGGACAGGAAGCCGGCGCCGCCCAGGCCGGCGACGAGGACGGGGGTGTCGTGGGGGTTGTTCGTCTCGTCCCCGAGCTGGCCGAAGCCGCCGGCGCCCCAGCAGGCCACCCGGCCGTTGGCGAAGGTGGCGCACGTGAAGTGCTTGCCGGCGCTGACCTGGGCCACGCCCGTCAGGGGACCGGTGCCGTCGAGGTCCTTCACGACCACGGGCCGGTTCGTGTCGGTGTTGCTGTCGTTGCCCAGCTCGCCCTCGTCGTTGCGACCCCAGCAGCGGACCTGGCCGCCGATCAGGACGGCACAGGTGTGGGCGAAGCCGGCCGCCACCTGGCGGACGTTGCTGAGGTTGCCGCCGCCGGACTGGTCGACCACCGGCTTGGCGTTCACGGGCGAGGACCCCGACCCCGTGCCCAGCCCACCCTCGATGTTCGATCCCCAGCAGCGGACCTGGGTCGAGGTGAGCACGGCGCACGAGTGGTTGCCGCCCGTGGACACCTGCGTCACGTTCGTCATGGGGGCGTTGCCGCCGCCGTTCAGAACGGTCACCGGCCGGGCCGAGTTGGTCTGCAGGCCGTTGCCGAGCTGGCGGAAGAGGTTGTCGCCCCAGCAGCGGGCCTGGCCGGTGTTGAGCCGGGCGCAGGTGACGTCCATACCGGCGGAGATCTGGGTGATGCCGGTGAGGGCCGCTTCGGTGCCGTCGGCCTCGGCCTGGGCCCCGGCCGGGGCGGACGCGGGAATCAGGGCCAGGGTGGCGAGCAGCGCGGCGGCAACGAGCAGGGCGAGGCGGGGTCGGGCCATGGGCTGCGACGGTACCGCGCCACCCCGGGCAGGGGAAGGGCGCCCCCTCGGCCGGGTTCGGTCAGGGCAGGCGGGAGAACCAGAGCAGCGACAGTACCGAGGTGACCACCAGCAGGGCGATGCCCAGGCCCAGGAACCAGGTGGTCAGCTCCACGATCACCACTTCGGAGTCCACGGTGCCGCCCAGGTCGGCGAAGGCGTCGGCCAACTCCTCACCCGTGGTGGCGGCGAAGAACTCGCCGCCGGTGGCCTCGGCGATGGCCTCGAGGGACTGGGTGTTCACGCCCACGTCGACCTCGCCCTCGCCGGGGATGGAGATGGTGCCGTCGGGCGTGCCGAAGGCGATGGTGTTGACCGGGACGCCGGCCTCCGCGGCGGCCTGGGCGCCGGCCACGTCGGGCCGCCCGGCCGTCGTGTCCCCGTCGGACATGAGGATGATCTGGGCGTCGGTGTCCTCGTCGTCGGCCCCGTCGTCGGCCACCTCCTCGTCCTCCTGGAGGGCGAGGTCGACGGCGTCGAGGCTGGCGAAGATGGCCTCGCCGATGGCCGTGTACTCGGCCAGTTCGAGGTCCTCGATGGCGTCCTGGACGGCGTCGTGGTCGGTGGTGGGGGCGACCTGCACGGTGGCGGTGCCGTTGAAGGTGACCAGCCCGACCCGCACGCTCTCGTCCAGCTCGTCGACCAGCTCGTCGGCCGCCTCCTGGGCCGCCTCGAGACGGCTGGGCTCGACGTCGATGGCCTCCATGGACAGCGACGTGTCGATGGCCAGGACCACCACCGGGCCGAGGGGCGCGGCCTCCGTGTCGGTGGGGCGGGCCAGGGCCACCACCAGCACCGCCAGCGAGGCGAGGAACAGCAGGGCGACGACGTGGCGGCGCCAGCCGGGACGGCGGGGGGCGACCGAGTCGAGCAGCTCGACGTTGGTGAAGCGGACGGTGAAGGTCGACCGCCGGCGCCACTGGAGGACCAGGTAGGCGAGGAGCAGCAGGCCCACCGGCACGAGCAGCCACAGCCACTGGGGCGCCAGCCAGTTCACCGCGCCGCCGTCCCCGTGGCCACCCGGCGCCGTTGACGGCGGCGACCGACGAAGCGGACCAGGTCGAGCAGCCAGTCCCGGTCGGTCCGCAGCACCAAGTGGTCGGCCCCGGCCGAGCGGACGGCCCTGGCGATGTCGGCCCGCTGGCGGGCGGCAGCGGCG
>CAYTJS010000336.1:0-3960 GCA_964438115.1 uncultured Iamiaceae bacterium | reverse complement strand
CCGAAGAGGCCCTGCTCGACTTCCTCCGCGGTCGCCTGGCCGACCCCATCGCCCCCACCATCATCGCCGCCGCCCTCAAGGCGGCCATGGCCGCGGCCTGGGAGCACTGGGTGGCCGACGGCGAGCAGGGCGACATGCAGGACATGCTCGACCACGCCATCGACGCCCTCGAAGCCGGCTTCGGCCGCCGCTGACGGCGCGGCGGCCCTGGGCGGTCAGCCGCCGCTGGCCTCCTGCACCGACTGCTTGCCGGCGCTGATCCACGGCATCATCTCGCGCAGCTGGGCACCCACCTGCTCCACCGGGTGCTGGGCGCCCTCCTCGAGCAGGCGGGTGTAGTTGGGCCGGCCGGCCTCGTTCTCGCCGATCCACTCGTCGGCGAAGCGGCCGTCCTGGATCTCGTCGAGCACCCGGCGCATCTCCGCCTTGGTCTCGTCGGTGATGATCCGCGGGCCGCGCGTCACGTCGCCGTACTTGGCCGTGTCGGAGATGGAGTAGCGCATGCCGGCGATGCCCTGCTCGTAGATGAGGTCGACGATCAGCTTCACCTCGTGCAGCGTCTCGAAGTAGGCCGACTCGGGCTGGTAGCCGGCCTCCACCAGGGTCTCGAAGCCCGCCTGGATGAGCGAGGTCAGCCCCCCGCAGAGCACCACCTGCTCGCCGAAGAGGTCGGTCTCGGTCTCCTCGGTGAAGGTGGTGTCGAGCACACCGGCCCGGGTGCCGCCGATGGCGTCGGCGTAGGCCAGGGCCAGGGCGTGGGCCGAGCCCGAGGCGTCCTGCTCGACGGCGACGAGGCAGGGCACGCCGCCGCCCTCCACGTAGGTGCGACGCACCAGGTGGCCGGGGCCCTTGGGGGCGCACATGGCCACGTCGACGTCGGCCGGCGGCACGATCTCGCCGAAGCGGATGTTGAAGCCGTGGGCAAAGAAGAGGGCGTCACCGGCCTTCAGCGTCGGGGCCACGTGGGCCTCGTAGGCCTCCCGCTGCTCGGTGTCGGGCAGCAGGATCATGATGACGTCGGCCTCGGCGGCGGCATCGGCCATCGACAGGACCCGCAGGCCCGCCTCCTCGGCCTTGGCCTTCGACGCCGAGCCGTCGCGCAGGCCCACCCGCACGTCGATGCCCGAGTCCCGCAGGTTGAGGGCGTGGGCGTGGCCCTGGGAGCCGTAGCCCAGGACGGCGACCTTCCGGTCGGCGATCACCGAGCGGTCGGCGTCGGCCTCGTAGTAGACGGTTGCCACGGTTGCTGTGTCTCCTGAGTTGGGAATGTCGATTGCGGTTGCGACCGGCGATCGGTCAGCGACTGGCCTTGGCCAGCACGGGGAGGGCGACCCGGCCCGTGCGCTGCACGGTGATGATCCCGTACGGCCGGCACAGCTCCTCGAAGTCGTCGATGCGCGACGGCTCGTCGTCGAGGCTGAGGGTCATCGAGTCGACGCCCACGTCGAGGACGTCGGCGTCGTAGAGGTCGGCCAGCTGCTTCACCTGGCTGCGGGTCTCGGGCGGTGACTTGAGGGTCACGAGCATCAGCTCGCGCTCCACCGCCTGGCCCGGCCCCAACTCGCTGATCTTGATGACGTTGATCAGCTTGTGGAGCTGCTTGGTGATCTGCTCGAGCGGAGCTGACTCGACGTCGACCACGATCGTGATCCGGCTGAAGCGGTCGTCCTCGGTGGGGGCGACGGCCAGCGAGTAGATGTTGAACCCCCGCCGGGCGAACATCCCGGCGATGCGGGTGAGCACGCCGGCCCGGTTCTCGACCAGGACCGACAGGGTGTGGTGGCGGGCGTCGCCGGAGTGGGTGAGCGCCGGCATCAGTGCCCGCCCTCGCCCTGGGACGGGTCGACGATGATGGCGTCGTTCGACGTCCCGGCGGCGACCATGGGGTACACCTTCTCGCGGGCGTCGGTGCGGAAGTCGATGACCACGGGCCGGTCGTCGATCTGGTTGGCCTTCTCGATGATCGGGCCCACCTCCTCGGGCGATTCGCAGCGCATGCCCACACAGCCCATGGCCTCGGCCCACTTCACGTAGTCGGGCAGGTCGGGCGAGAGGTACACCTCGCTGTAACGCTCGTCGTAGAACATCTCCTGCCACTGCCGGACCATGCCCAGGTAGGCGTTGTTGAGGATGGCCACCTTGACCGGGATGCGCTCGGCGGCGGCGGTGACCAGCTCCTGGGCCGTCATCTGGAAGCAGCCGTCGCCGTCGACGGACCAGACGGTGCGGTCGGGCCGGCCCACCTTGGCGCCGATGGCGGCCGGGATGGAGAAGCCCATGGTGCCCAGGCCCCCCGAGTTGACCCAGGTGTAGGGCTCCTCGAAGCGCCAGTACTGGCTGGTCCACATCTGGTGCTGGCCCACGCCGGACGCCACGATCGTGCCCTCGGGGGCGAGGTCGCGCAGGTGCTCGAGCACGTACTGGGGCTTCAGCCCCTCGCCCGGCTCCGACGGCTGGTAGGTCAGCGGGTACTTCTCCTGCCAGCCGCTGATGGTCGAGCGCCACTCGGTGCGGTCGGGCTGGGACCCGAGGCCGCCCTGGCGCTTCAGCACCTCGACCAGCTCCTCGATGACGAGGCGGCAGTCGCCCACGATGGGCACGTCGGGGCGGCGGACCTTGCCCAGCTCGGCGGGGTCGATGTCGACGTGGATGATCTTGGCCTCGGGGGCGAAGCCGTCCAGCTTGCCGGTGACCCGGTCGTCGAAGCGGCTGCCCAGGGCGATGAGCAGGTCGGCCTTCTGCATGGCGGTGACCGCCGTGTAGTTGCCGTGCATGCCGGGCATGCCCAGGCAGAGCGGGTGGCTGTCGGGGAAGGCACCCCGGGCCATCAGCGTCGTCACCACCGGCAGCTCGCACAGCTCGGCCAGCTCGCGCAGGGCCTCGGCCGCCCGGGCCTTCAGGATCCCGCCGCCGGCGTAGATGACCGGGCGCCGGGCCTCGGTGATGAGCTCGGCCGCCTGGCGGATCATCTTCGGGTGGCCCCGGGTCACCGGCTTGTAGCCCGGCAGGTCGAGCTGGTCGGGCCAGTACCACTCCATGCGGGAGCGGGGGTTCATCGGGTCGACGATGTCCTTGGGGATGTCGACGAGCACCGGCCCGGGCCGGCCCGTGGTGGCGATGTGGAACGCCTCGCGGATCGTGCGGGGGATGTCGGCGGCCTCGGTGACGAGGAAGTTGTGCTTGGTCACCGACTGGGTGATGCCGGTGGTGTCGCACTCCTGGAAGGCGTCGGTGCCGATGGCGGCGGTGGGCACCTGGCCGGTGATGCACACCATCGGGATCGAGTCCATGAAGGCGTCGCACAGCGGCGTGACGATGTTGGTGGCCGCCGGGCCGCTCGTGACCATGGCCACGCCGGGGCGCCCCGTGGCGTGGGCGTAGCCCTCGGCCATGTGGCCGGCCCCCTGCTCGTGGCGCACGAGGATGTGGCGGATGGGCGAGTCGATGATGGGGTCGTACACCGGCAGGATCGCCCCGCCGGGCAGGCCGAAGATGACCTCCACCCCCTCGAGCTCGAGGCTGCGGATGAGGGCGCGGCCCCCGTCCATCTCTTCCTTGCTTCCGTTCGTGGTCATGAGCGCCTCGCAGGCTAGTTGGGCCGAAAACGCAAACGACCTCCCCGTGGGGAGGTCGTGCGCACGCGTGGGTGGAGGAGGGCGTGCGCTAGGTGAGCAGTACGACGGTGGTCGGGGTCGTCGGCATCGCCGTCATGGTAGACCCCGTCGGCCGCGATGCGCCCGTGGATTAGACCTAGAGGCGTGCGTGTCGTCTACCCGGGGTCCTTCGACCCCCTGACCGTGGCCCACCTGGGCATCGCCGAGGCGGCGTCGGCCGCCCTCGACGGCGCCCGGGTCGACCTGGTCCTGTCCCGGGTGGCGCTGGGCAAGGAGGACCGCGCCCACCAGCGCCTCGACGAGCGGGTCGCCGCCATCGAGCGGGCCGCGGCCACCCGCCCCTGGC
>CAYTJS010000335.1:0-3962 GCA_964438115.1 uncultured Iamiaceae bacterium | reverse complement strand
CAGCTCCGATCCCGGATCCTGCTGCTCGGCGAAGGCGGCGGCCAGTTCGGCGGCGAGCAGGATCTCACCGGCGTCCTCCGACTCGCGGGCGGCGCCGGCCAGTGCCGGCCCGTCGGGCCCCAGGCCACCCCGATGGGCCCAGGTGACCGGCCGGAACCGGGAACGGGGAACCCGCTCGGGATGGCCCACCCGGTCGGCCGCCGCGGCCAGGCCCCGGTTGAGCCGGCGGCGGGTCACCGCCCCCAGGCGCTGGCCCGCCCACGCCGCGACCACGGGGTCGACCACCGTCAGGGCCCGGGAACGACCCGCGTCGCTGCGGACCAGCCCGCCCCGCTCGAGGGCCTCGACGGCGGAGGGGGGCACCAGGTCGGCAGCCACGTCGAGGTCCAGCTCGCCGGCCACGACGACGGCCTCGAGGGCCAGACGGGTGTCGTCGGCCAGGCCGGCCAGTCGTCCCGCCACCCGCCCGTCGAGGGCGGGACCGAGGACGGGGTCGGCCACCAGCCGGTGGACCAGGCCGTCGTGGGTGAGGACGCCCGCGGCCGTCGACGAGCGCACCACGGCGTCGAGCACGCCGGGGCGGGCCAGGCGCTGGGCGAGGCGACGGTGCAGGGACCAACCCTCGATCGGACCACCGACGAGACGGCGGGCCAGGTCCCGCAGGTCCGGGGCGTCCAGGGGTCCCACGTCGACCAACTCCAGGCCGTCCAGGGCCAGGAGCCCACGGGCGCCAAGGGGGACGCCGTCGTCGGGGTGGGCGGTGAGCACGAGCGTGGCCAGGCCGGCCCGGGCCACCTGATGGAGCACCGTGGCCGTGGCGTCGTCGAGGAGGTGGGCGTCGTCGACCACGAGGAGGGGGTGGTCGGCCAGCACTTCGGCCAGGCGGGCGAACACGTCGTCGGTGGCCGCGACCCCCAACAACGGTCGGAGGGGCGCCAGCTCGACACCGATCCCAACCCAGGGATCCCGCCAGACGCCCACCTCAGGGCGACCGTCGCCGTACCGGGCCACGGCGGTGGCGGCCAGACTCGTGAGGCCCACGCCGGGGGACCGACCAGGGCCACGTGGCGAGCGCGACGCAGGGCCCGACCCACGGCCGCCAGCGCGTCGTCCCGTCCCGCCGCCGCCGGGTCGGTCCTCGGCATCGCCAGGACGTTGGACGCCGGGCGCGACGCGGCACCCGCCCCCGCCGGTCGGCGGGGACGGGTGCCAGGTCGAACCGCTCGGGCTAGCGGGCGTTGGCCGCCGGCTGGAGGCCGCCGACGAGGTCGCCGGCCTCGGCCGGGCTCCCCCCGAGCGCACCGCCCTGGACCAGCAGCCGGGAGTTGATGCCCGGATGACTGTCCGGGACCAGGCCCGTGGTGATGCCGCCGGCCACGGCGATGGCCGCCCCGGCGTCGGCGACGGCGCCGACGTCCTCGTGCGAGACGCCGATCAGGGCGTCGTCGCACCCGTCGTCGTTGTAGTCCCCGAGGGCCACCGACGTGCCGAGCCGGTCGCCCGCCTCGGGGGTGTCGGCCAGACCACCGGTCGCACCCTGCCAGAGCTCGCTCCCCGAGTCGTTGGCGATGAGCGTGCCGTTGCCCAGGGCCGTCACCACGGCACCGGCGTTGGCGGCACCGCTGACGTCCTCACCGGGAACGCCGATGAGCAGGTCGTCCTTGCCGTCGCAGTCGATGTCACCGGTGGCCAGGGCGGTGCCGGCGTAGTCGTAGCGCTCGGCGGCACCCGGCAGGGCGCCTCCCTCGGCCAGTTCCTTGCCGCCGGTGGTCCGCAGGCCGACCGGGTTGGCAGTGGTGGCCGCCGCACCCTTGACCACCACCACGACGCCGACGTCGGGCACGCGGGCCCAGTCCTCGCCGCGGACGCCGATGGCGAGGTCGTCGATGTCGTCGCCGTTGAAGTCCCCGGCCGCCAGAGCACCACCGAGGAGGTCACTGGCCTCACGGGCGCCGGGAAGGCCGCCGACCTTTCCGCTCAGGGGGCCCGACGAGCGCTCCCGGGACTTCCCGGTCTGGAGGCCGGAGACCAGGGCGCCCGGGACGACGACGACGGCGCCGACGTCACGGACGCTGCGCAGGTCCTCGTTGGGCACGCCGATGGCCAGGTCGTCGACCTCGTCGCCGTTGAAGTCCCCGACGGCGAGGGCGGCGCCCAGCCAGTCGTTGGCCTCGGCGACACCTCCCAGGTTCGAGGTCTCGGACCCGGCGTTGAGGGAACGGGCGTGGTCGAGATCCAGACCCGTCACCTCGTCGCCACCCGGGATCACGATGACCGATCCGGCGTTGTCGGCGCCGCCGACCGTCCGACCGGGCACCCCGATCACCAGGTCGTCGCACGGCACGACCTCGCCTTCGACCGACTCGACGTCGCCGTTGAAGTTGCCGGCGGCCAGGGTCGAGCCGAACCAGTCCCCCGACTCCGAGGAGCCGGGCAGGTTGTCGTCGAGGGTCAGCCGGAAGGCCTGGAGCCCCGTGCCGGACAGGTCGACGAAGACGGCGCCGGCATTGGCGTCGGCGGTCACCAGGCCCGCGTCGGTCGTGTAGCCGGGAGCACCGACGGCCACGTCCGGGTCGCCGTCACAGTCGAAGTCGCCGGCGGCGAAGGACGTGCCGAAGGCGGAACCGGCCTGGTCCTCGAACCCCGGGCCGAAGGCGTTCGCTTCGGCCCCGTCGGCCGTCCCGACCTGGTAGGCGGAGGAGCCGTTGTTGATGGGGTTGGCATCCCGGTCGATCGGGTCGGTCACGGTGTGGAACAGACCGGCGTTCTGGGCGAGACCGCCGGTGTTGGTCAGCCCGGCGAGGAGGTCCTCGCCGGGCACCCCGACGAAGGCCTCGGCCGTGCCGTCCTGGCCCAGGTCGAACAGGGCCAACGAGTTGCCCCGCCAGATGATCGGCGGGGCCACGACCCCGCCCTCGGCGGCCGGGCCGCTGACCTGCGCCTGGGCGGGGGCGTTGAACGCCACCACCCCGAGCAGGCCGACGGTGGCCACCGCCAGTGCGTGCTTCTTCATCTGGTTCTCCCACAAGGGCTGCTGCGACCGGACCCGGGCAGGCGTGGGCGTGCCCCCGGGACGACACGAGGCCCTTCTCTCCCGCACCGTCCCGGTGGGCTACGGCCTCCACGGGAGGGGTCTTGACCCCCGCCCGGGGGAATGAGCCATCCGACCCAGGGCCGTCCGACCCAGGGCCGGAGACGCCGCCGGGGTCCCTCAGCCGGCGCCGGCCGGTGCCGTGGGACCGCCGTGGTGGTGCCGACCCGCCTGACGGGTCAGGAGCACCGCCACCACCACCAGGAGGGCGCCGACCACACCGAGGAGCAGCGGCAGCCGGGCCTCACCGGGGAACAGCTCGGCCAGGGCCCACGGCACGTGGGCGAGGAGACCGGCCGCCCCGACCATCGACAGCGCCAGGCGGTCGTCGCAGGTACCGATGACCACCAGACCCGCAGCCATCACCACGCCCGCGACCGGGCCCGCCACGGGGAACTGGACGGCCACCAGGGCCGGTCCGGCGACGAGGGCCAGGGCCCCGACGACCTCGGTCGGCAGCGGCCACCGGGCCCGGCCGGCGCGGACGGCCAGGAGGACGAGGGCACCGGTGCCGGCCACGGCCAGCCCGGTCACCAGTCCGGCGTCGGCGGCGAAGTGGACCAGGGTGGGCGGTAGCCCCTGGAAGAGGCCGAGTCCTGCGGGCACCGCCAGGGCGACACGCTCGGGGGTCGTGAGCGATGGGCCGTCCGCGGCATCGACGAGGGCGAGCAGGGCGAAGGTGGTGGCCGTCAGCAGCAGGAGCCCGACCGACTGGTTGGCCCCGATCACGAAGGCCGGGCCGGCGACCATGGCCATGGAGGCGGCCAGGTCGGTGAGCGCCGGTCGGGGCGTGGCCCGGGTGAGGCCCAGGCCCAGGTAGGCGCCGCCGAGGGCCCAGAGGCCAGGCCGCCGGCCGCCTCACCGACCAGGG
>CAYTJS010000334.1:0-3974 GCA_964438115.1 uncultured Iamiaceae bacterium | reverse complement strand
CCCGGGGGACGGGCTCGAGGCGGCGCAGGTGCTCCACGGCGGCCAGCTTGGGCGCCCCGGTCACCGAACCGGGCGGGAAGGTGGCGGCCAGCAGCTCGGGCCAGCCCTGGTCGGGGGCCAGGGTCCCCTCGACGGTGCTGACGAGGTGGACCAGGCCGGGATGGGGCTCGACCCGGCAGAGCGAGGGCACCCGCACCGAGCCCCACTCGCACACCCGGCCCAGGTCGTTGCGGACCAGGTCGACGATCATCACGTTCTCGGCCCGGTCCTTGGGCAGCAGGTCGGCGGCGGTCACCGCCGTGCCCTTGATGGGCGAGGACCACACCCGCCGGCCCTCCCGCCGCAGGTACTGCTCGGGCGAGGCCGAGGCCACGGCCACGCCGGCCCCGGGCAGCCGCACCATGGCGGCGTAGGGGGCGGGGTTGCCCACGGCGAGGGCGGCCCCCAGGGCGGCGACGTCGCCGCCGGGGGCGTCGGCGTCGTGGGGGGCCGACAGCCGCCGGGTCAGGTTGACCTGGTAGACGTCGCCGCGGCCGATGGCGGCCCGGATCTCGGTCACGCCGGCCTCGAAGCCGGCCTGGTCGAGCGAGCTGGTCCAGCGGTCGGGGGCGGGGCCCCGCCAGCGGGGGCCGGGCCAGGGCACGGCGGGGCGGACGGTGGCGAAGCGGGCACAGACCGGCTCGCCGTCGAAGGGCAGGACGACGGCCCAGAACCCCGTGCCGTCGAGGGCGGCGAGGTCGGTGGTGAGGTCCACCAGGTCGGTCGCCAGGCGGTCGCCGACCACTGCCAGCGCCCCCTCGCTCGACCGTGGTCCCACGCCCGGCAGGCTAGGGACCCGACCGTGACTTCGCCCGGCCCGCCGGTAGCCTGACCTCCCGATGGCCGGTCGACGGGCGCGTGGGCGCCGCACCTGGCCCCAGCGCCTGCTGATCACGCTCAACGTCCTCGTCGTCGTCGCCAGCCTGGTCACCGCCGGGGCCCTGGGGTACCTCAACTACCAGTTGGACCAGGTGCCGCGCATCGACCTCGCCGCCCAGCTCACCCAGGAGCCCGAGGATCCCGGCGAGCCCCAGAACTACCTGCTGGTGGGCACCGACAGCTCGGCGGGCCTCGACCCCGACGACCCCGTCACCTCCGGTCGTGAGAACCTCGGGGTGCTCTCCGACACGATCATGCTGCTGCGGGTCGACCCCGGCTCGACCCGGGCCCAGCTCCTGTCGTTCCCCCGCGACCTGTGGGTCACCATCCCGGGGGCGGGCGAGCAGAAGATCAACGCCGCCCTCTCCGCGGGCGGGCCCCAGACCCTGATCGACACCGTGACCGAGAACTTCGGCGTCCCCGTGCACCACTACGTCGAGGTGGACTGGGTCGGCTTCCGCGACCTGGTGTCGGCCATCGACGGCGTGCCCATGTACTTCGACCGACCCATGCGGGACCCGAAGACCGGCCTCGACATCCGCAACGCGGGCTGTGTGACCCTCGGGCCCGACCAGGCGCTGGCCTTCGCCCGGGCCCGCTCCCTCGAGTACTACGAGGACGGCTACTGGCAGGTCGACGGCTCCGGCGACCTGGGGCGCATCTCCCGCCAGCAGGAGTTCATCCGCAAGGCCATCGACCGGGCGGTGGACAAGGGCGTGCGCAACCCGCTCACCCTGAACTCGCTGGTCAACGCCGGGGTGGGCTCGGTGGGCGCCCTCGACGCCGAGCTCAACGCCGACGACATCGTCGCCCTGGGCCGGGCCTTCGCCGCCTTCGACGGCGACGACCTGGCGACCTACACCCTCGACGTCTACGACGACAGCGTCAACGGCCAGTCGATCCTGCGCCTGCAGGACACCGAGGAGAACCAGGAGCGCCTCGACATCTTCAAGGGCCTCGGCGGTGGCGGCTCGGGCCAGGCGGGCACGGTCCGGGTGGCCGTGAACAACGGCACCGGCCAGAGCGGCGAGGCCACCGAGGTGGCCGAGGGCTTCGCCGCCCTCGGCTTCGACACCTCGCCCGGCACCGGTGACGCCGAGGGCTTCGACTTCGAGCGCACGATCGTGCGCTACCAGCCCGGCCACGAGGCCGAGGCCCAGTTCGTGGCCGCCCAGCTGGTCAACGGCGCCGAACTGCAGGAGGTCGGGGCCACCTACGTGGCCGATGTCATCGTCGTCACCGGGGCCGACTACGCCGGGGTCAACGGCGAGCTCACCGCCCCGCCCGTCCCGCTGGGCGAGACTGGTGGGGGCACGGGTGGTGCCCCACCGGGCACCACCCCCGAGCCGGTGGCCCCGTCCACCACGTACGCGTACGGCGAGGTCCCGGCGGAGGTACCGGGACAGGAGTGTGGCTGACCAATGTCTGACGTCGCGGTCATCGGGGCGGGCTACGTCGGCCTGACCACCGCCGCCTGCTTCGCCCACCTGGGCCACGCCGTGGTCTGCGCCGACATCGACGCCGAGCGCATCGAGCGGCTGGGTCGGGGTGAGGTGCCCATCGTCGAGGCCGGTCTCGACCAGATCGTGGCCGAGGGCCTCGAGTCGGGCCGCCTGCGTTTCGTGGTGGGGGCCGCCCGGGCGGCGGCGACGGCCGAGTTCGTCTACCTGGCCGTGCCCACACCCCAGGGCCCCGACGGCAGCGCCGACCTGGGCTACATCGAGGCCGCCGCCCGCGAGATCGGCCCCGTGCTCCCGCCCGAGGCCGTGGTCATCAACAAGTCGACGGTGCCGGTGGGCGCCACCGGGGTGGTCGAACAGGCCCTCGGCCGCGGCGACGTCTACGTGGTCTCCAACCCCGAGTTCCTCCGGGAGGGCTCGGCGGTGCAGGACTTCCTCCACCCCGACCGCGTGGTGATCGGCGCCGACGACCAGGGCGCCGCCATCCGGGTCGCTTCGCTGTACGTGGGCGTGCCCGCCCCGCTCATGGTCACCGACCCCGCCTCGGCCGAGACCATCAAGTACGCCAGCAACGCCTTCCTCGCCACCAAGCTCTCGTTCATCAACGCCGTGGCCACGATCTGCGAGGCGGTGGGGGCCGACGTCAACGACGTCGTCCTGGGCATGGGCTACGACAAGCGCATCGGCCACGACTTCCTCCGCCCCGGCCCCGGGTACGGCGGCTCGTGCTTTCCCAAGGACACCTCGGCGCTGGTGCGCATCGCCGAGGACGCCGGCTACGACTTCCACCTCCTGCGCAGCGCCATGGAGGTCAACGAGGAGCAGTTCGACCGGGTGGCGGCCAAGGTGGCCGCCGTGGTCGGCGGCGACCTCACCGGGCGCCGCCTGGCCCTGTGGGGGCTCACCTTCAAGGCCCGCACCGACGACCGGCGCGAGTCGCCGGCGGTGCACGTCGCCCGCCGCCTCCTCGACGCCGGCGCCCACCTCGTCGCCCACGACCCCACGGTGACCGACCTGCCCGAGCTGCCCGAGGTCGAGGTGGTCGAGGACCCCTACGCCGCCTGCGAGGGGGCCGACGCCCTCGTGGTGCTCACCGAGTGGGACGAGTTCCGCTGGTTGGACTTCGACAAGGTGCAGGCCGCCATGGCCCGCCCGGCCGTGGTCGACACCCGCAACCTGCTCGACCGTGCCGCCCTGGTGCGGCGGGGCTTCACGTACGAGGGCCTCGGCCGCTCGTGAGCCGCGTCGTCGTCACGGGGGGCGCCGGCTTCCTCGGCTCCCATCTCTGCACCGCCCTGCTCGACCGGGGCGACGAGGTCATCGCCGTCGACAACCTCTCGACCGGCCGGGTGGAGAACATCGAGCACCTCTTCGAGGTCGAGGGGTTCCACTTCGTCCGCCACGACGTGTCGCAGTACCTGTGGGTCCCCGGGCCCGTGGACGCGGTCCTGCACTTCGCCAGCCCGGCCTCGCCCCGGGACTACCTGGACCTGCCCATCCAGACCCTCAAGGTCGGCAGCCTGGGCACCCACAACGGCCTCGGCCTGGCCAAGGACAAGGGCGCCCGCTTCCTGCTGGCCTCGACCAGCGAGGTCT
>CAYTJS010000333.1:0-3986 GCA_964438115.1 uncultured Iamiaceae bacterium | reverse complement strand
AGTTCTCGACCCGGCGCTCGGTGGGCACGCCGTTGTCGTCCCAGCCCATGGGGTAGAAGACCTCACGCCCCCGCATGCGCTGATAGCGGGCGATGGTGTCGGTGTGGGTGTAGGAGAACACGTGGCCCACGTGCAGGGAGCCGGAGACCGTCGGCGGGGGCGTGTCGATCGAGTAGACCTCGGCCCGGGTCTTCGTGCGGTCGAAGCGGTAGGTGCCGTCGCGCTCCCACACCTCACCCCACTTGGCCTCGAGGCCCTCGAGGGACGGCTTGTCGGGGACCGATCGCGGCGCGCTCATGGTGGGGCCAAGCTACCGGCGCCACCGCCCGCGCTCGAAGACGATCGGGGCTCGGGCGGAAAGGCCACCGACGCGGGCGGGTCGATCGGTACGGTTCGCCCCGTGCTGGCCCTCTTCGACACCGCCCGGGGTGAGGTCCGCCCTGTCGAGTTCCGCGAGCCCGGCAAGGTCTCGATGTACGTCTGCGGGCCGACCGTGTACGGCCCGCCCCACCTGGGCCACGGCCGCTTCAGTCTGGTGTTCGACATCCTGCGCCGGTACCTCGAATGGAGCGGCCTCGAGGTCACCTACGTGTCCAACATCACCGACATCGACGACGCCATCATCACCAAGGGCCGCGACGAGGGCCGGGACCCCGCCGAGGTGGCCGTCGAGTTCGAGGGCGTCTGGTACGAGGGCATGTCGCTCATCGGGGTGAAGCGTCCGACACACGATCCCCACGCCACCGCCTACGTCGAGGCCATGGTGGCACTCATCGCCGACCTGGTGGCCGACGGCCAGGCCTACGAGACCTCCGACGGCGTGTACCTGGCCACCGAGGGCATCGAGGGCTACGGGACCCTGGCCCGCCAGCCCCTCGACTCGCTGCGGGCCGGGGCCCGCATCGAGGTGAGCGACGAGAAGCGGTCGCCGCTCGACTTCGTCCTCTGGAAGAAGGCCAAGCCGGGTGAGCCCACGTGGGACTCGCCGTGGGGGCCGGGGCGGCCGGGCTGGCACACCGAGTGCGTGGTCATGTCCCTCGAACTGCTGGGCGAGGGCTTCGACATCCACGGTGGTGGCCAGGACCTGGCCTTCCCGCACCACGAGAACGAGTGGGCCCAGGCCAAGGCGGCGGGCCGGACCTTCGCCCGCCACTGGGTGCACAACGGCTTCGTCGAGGTGGCGGGCGAGAAGATGTCCAAGTCGCTGGGCAACTTCACCGACCTGCTCGACCTGGCCACCACCACCGACCCCCGCTCGTACCGCCTCCTCGTGCTGCAGGCCCACTACCGCTCGCCGGTGGAGGTCACCCCGACCACGGCGGGGGCGGCGGCCGCCGCCCTGGGCAAGCTCGACGCCCTCGGCCGCCGGGCCGTGACCCTGCCCGCGGTGGACGCCGACGCCGGGGAGCTGGACCGATTCCGGGACCGCATGGACGACGACCTCGACACGCCCGCCGTCGTGGCCCAGCTCTTCGGCCTGGTCACCCGGGCCAACACCGCCCTCGACGAGGGCGACGACGGCGCCGCCGCGGTGGCCTGGGCGACCATCGGCGAGATCACCCGCGCCGTCGGCATCGAGATCACCGCCGCCGGGGGCGCCGTCCCCGACGAGGTGGCCGAGCTGGCCCGGCGCCGCGACGAGGCCCGGTCGGCCAAGGACTGGGCCGCGGCCGACGAGCTGCGCGACGCCATCCGGGCCGTGGGCTACGAGGTCGAGGACACGCCGGAGGGCACCCGGGTCCACGCGGTCTGAGCGCGGGGTCCGCCTGGCCGGCCTCACGGCGGGGCCGGGGCGGCCGACAGGAGTCGACGTGCTGGGCGGGTACCGCGCGCAGGTCGGCATGGTCCTCGAGGCCGTGGCCGAGGGGCTGGCGCCCTATGTGGACAAGCGCATGGCCGCGCACCTCGACGGCGACGAGTGGATCCTCGTGGCCGCCCAGAAGCTGGGCAAGCGCCCCGACATCGCCGTGTCGCTCACCGACCCGCAGTTCCAGCTCGAGGTCATCACCCGCTTCTGGGGCCCGGTCTTCGCCGGCGAGCTGGACCCGTCGATCCGCGAGGTGGTGAAGGAGCTGCTGCTGGCCCGCAACTCGTGGGCCCACATCAGCGACACCCAGCCCATGGACCTGGCCTTCGCCCAGCGGGTGCACGACCTGGGGCGGGACCTGCTCGACGCCGTGGACTCGCCGGTGGTGGCCACCCTCGACGAGTTGGCCGACCGCCTTCGCTGGGACTCGGTCCGGGAGGTGGCCGCCGCCGAGAACGTCGACGAGGCCACCGCCCTGATGATGCGGCTCGAGGAGCTGGAGGCCGACCGGGCCACCCTCACCGAGCAGCTCGACGAGGCCCGGGCCATGGCAGCCAGCCAGCACGGACGCACCCGGGCGGTGGCCCGCCAGCTGGCCGAGCTGCAGACCCAGTACGCGGCGGTGGCCGGGCTGAAGGAGCGCTACGAGCAGGTCCAGCACCAGCTCGAGTCGACCCTGGGCACCGGCGACCCCGACCGGGTCGTGGCCCAGCTCGAGCAGGCCCGCAAGGCCGCCATCGAGCTGCGGGTCGAGTCCATGGCCCTCCACGACGAGCTGGCCGAGGCCCGGGGCATGCTCACCGACCCCGTCGCCACCGAGGTGGGCCAGCGGGTGATGTGGCTGGTCGCCGCCCTGCTCGTGTCCCTCGGCATGGTCATGCTCATGGTGACCACCTGGATGTAGGGGTGGGCGCGGGTTGTTACCCGCTGGTAACTTGTGGGGGTTCCCCTCCCCACGTGTGGATGCCGTGGGCTGACCCCACCACCGAGGTGCCGTCATGAGCCAGTTCTCCCTCGACCTGAACGAGGACCAGATCCAGCTGCAGAAGTGGGTCCACGACTTCGCCGAGAACGTCGTGCGCCCCGTCGCCCACGAGTACGACCGCAAGGAGGAGACCCCCTGGCCGGTCATCGAGGAGGCGGCCAAGATCGGGCTGTACAGCTTCGACTTCTTCGCCAACGGCTTCGCCGACGAGACCGGCCTCACCATCCCGGTCGTCATGGAGGAGCTGTTCTGGGGTGACGCCGGCATCGGCCTGGCCATCGTCGGCTCGGTGCTGGGTGTGGCCGGGATCATGGCCAACGGGTCGCCCGAGCAGGTCATGGAGTGGGTGCCCCAGTGCTTCGGCACCCCGGACAAGCCCGCCCTCGGCGCCTTCTGCGTGTCCGAGCCCGACGCCGGCTCCGACGTGTCGTCGCTGCGCACCCGGGCCGTCTACGACGAGGCCACCGACGAGTGGGTGCTGAACGGGACCAAGACCTGGATCACCAATGGCGGCATCGCCGAGGTCCACGTCGTGGTGGCGACCGTCGACCCCGAGCTGGGCTCGCGGGGCCAGGCCAGCTTCATCGTGCCCCCGGGCACGCCGGGGCTGTCCCAGGGCACCAAGTTCTCCAAGATGGGCATCCGGGCCAGCCACACCGCCGAGGTCGTCCTCGACGACGTGCGGGTGCCCGGCTCCTGCCTCCTCGGGGGCAAGGAGAAGCTGGACGAGAAGATGGCCCGGGCCCGCGAGGGCAAGAAGAGCGGTGGCCAGGCCGCCATGGCCACCTTCGAGGCCACCCGCCCGTCGGTGGGCGCCCAGGCCGTGGGCATCGCCCGGGCGGCCTACGAGTACGCCCTCGAGTACGCCAGGGAGCGCAAGCAGTTCGGTCGGCCCATCATCGAGAACCAGTCGATCGCCTTCATGCTCGCCGACATGAAGACCGAGATCGACGCCGCCCGCCTGCTCGTGTGGCGGGCGGCCTGGATGGGTCGCGCCGGCAAGGACTTCCAGGCCGCCGAGGGCTCGATGTCCAAGCTGAAGGCCGGCCGCACGGCCGTCTGGGTCACCGAGCGGGCCATCCAGATCCTGGGCGGTGCCGGCTACGTCGACGAGCACCCGGTCGAGCGCTGGCACCGCGACTCGAAGATCTACGACATCTTCGAGGGCACCGAGCAGATCCAGCAGCTGGTGAT
>CAYTJS010000332.1:0-3998 GCA_964438115.1 uncultured Iamiaceae bacterium | reverse complement strand
CGACCGGGGCAACTACCTCGTCGGGCCGATGGCCCGCTTCGCCCTCGGCTTCGACCGCCTGGCCGAGCCCGCCCGTGGTGCGGCGGTGGCCGCCGGGGTCGGCCCCGACGAGCGCAACCCCTTCCGCAGCATCGTCATCCGGGCCGTCGAGACGCTCCAGGCCTGCCTCGATGCCGTTGCCGTCCTCGACCGCTGGGAGGACCCCGACGGCCCGGCGATCCCCGTCCAACCCCGACCCGGCGTGGGCCACGGCGTGACCGAGGCGCCGCGGGGGCTGCTGTACCACCGCTACGTCCTGGCCGAGGACGGGACCATCGCCGAAGCCCAGATCACCCCGCCCACGTCCCAGAACCAGGCCACCATCGAGCACGACCTGTTCCACCTGGTCGAGGCCAACCTGGCGCTCGCCGACGAGCCCCTCCAGCACCTGGCCGAGCAGGCCATCCGCAACTACGACCCCTGCATCTCCTGCGCCACCCACTTCCTCGATCTGACGGTGCAACGGCGATGACCACCCTCGTGATCGGCGTCGGCAACCGCTTCCGGGGCGACGACGGCGTGGGTCCCGCCGTGGCCGACCGCCTCCGCCACCAGTGCCGCCAGCTGGCGGTGATCGAGACCGACGGCGAGTCGGCCCGTCTGGTGGAGGCCTGGGACAACGCCGAGCTGGTGGTCGTGGTCGACGCCGTGCGCTCCGGCGCCGCCCCCGGCACGTTGCACCGGATCGAGGTCGACGCCTCGCACCCGCCCGACGCCCTGGGGGGCCGGTCGGCCCCGACGTCGAGCCACCGCGCCGGCCTGGCCGAGGCCTGGGCCCTGGGCCGGACGCTGGGCCGCACCCCCGACCGGCTCGTGGTCATCGGGGTCGAGGGGGCCTGCTTCGAACCCGGCTACCGGCTGACCGACGCCGTCGCCCGGGCCATCCCCCGGGCCGCGGAGACGATCTGTCGGGAGCTGTGCCCCCTCGACGGTGGCCACGCCGACGATCCGCTCACCGCCTGCCGGGACGTCCCCGTGGGGACGCCGAGCGCCCACCGCCCCGTCAGCTGAGCCGTTCGATGACCTCGAGCCAGTGGCCGAGGTGGCTGTCGACGAGGAAGTTGTCCACCGCCCGGCGGTAGGCCCCCTCCCCCAGCCGGGCCCGTTCGTCCGCGTCCTCCAGGAGCCGGCACAGCAGCCTCGCGAAGCCCTCCAGGTCGGTGGGGTCGGCGAGCAGCAGACCGGACTGGCCGTCGACGATCTGGTCGGCGATGCCACCCACGTCACTGGCCACGACCGGACGGGCCTTCAGCATGGCCTCGGCCACGGTGAGCCCGAAGCCCTCGGCCAGGCTCTTCTGCACCACCACGGTCGACCGGCGCTGCAGGGCGTTGACCATGACCGCGTTCTCGTCGAGGTCGTCCATGGGCAGACAGGTGAGGGTGACCCGCCGGCGCAGCGAGTAGGGCAGGGACCGCCACCGGCTCCAGACGTCGGTGAGGATCTGGGCCCCCTCGGGGTCGTCGGCCACGGCGGCCACGGACGGGCCGCACAGGACGAGGTGGCCCGGATGGGTGGGCGCCACCCCCTCGACGAAGGCGTCGAGGACACCGGTCATGTCCTTGAAGGTGTCCCACCGGCTGATCTGGCTGATGATCGGCTCGTCGGGGTCGGGCGGCGGGCCGGCCCGCATGACGTCGGCCGCCCGCTCGAGGCGCCCCGGGGTGCCGTCGGTGCGCTCGAAGTGGGTGTGGCCGTCCGGGCCCCCCGTGAGCCCGGTGTGGGCCATGATCCCCTGCACGATCTCGGGGGCGAGGGGCTGGTTCTTGGGGGAGAACGGGTCGATCGAGGGGGCCACCACCGTCAGCCGGTCGCGGGGCACCCACGGCGGGGCAAAGGCCTCACGGCTGAACACGAAGTGCTCGACGTGGGGCTCGAGGTAGCGCCGCAGGAAGTCCCAGGCCCGGGTCGACGCCTCGTTGGCCTCGTCGATGCCCACGTGGCAGCGCCAGGCCACCCGCGCCCCCGCCTCGGCCAGCAGCTGGGCCAGGCCGGCGGTCTGGGGGTCGTGGAGGATGACCACGTCGCCGGGCCGGACGAAGGTGAGCAGCCCGGGGGCGTTGCGCTCCTCCACCGCCTCGTAGGCGGCGTGCTCGGCCTCGCCCAGCGGACCGCCGTCGCCCGTCTGCCCGTACAGGTGGTTGTGGATCCGCTTGGTGACCTCGAAGAAGTGGGGGTCGCCGTCGATGACCAGCCAACGGGCGTCGACACCGGCGTCGCGCGCGTAGCCCAGAACCACCCGCAACATCTCGGCCACCCCGCCACCGGCGCCGGTGGAGTTGACGTTGAACACCACCCGACCGTCGACGGCGGCCCGACCCCGTTCGGCGGTGGCCCCGGCCAGGCGGGCGGCGGCCTCCTCCCCGATGAACTCGGCCATGCGGGTCAGGGACCGACTGCGGAGCTCGATCTCGTGCATTGGTCCCTCCCGTCGGCCTCGGGCCAGCCTGACCGAAGCCGTCGGGCGACGAAAGGGACCTTCGGCCGGGATCGTCCCGGCGGTCAGGCGTGGACGGGGGGACGCTCCTGCGCCCAGCGCACCTCGGCCTCGAGCTGGGCCGCCACCGCCAGGAGCAGGTCCTCGCGCCCGTAGGCGGCCACCAGTTGGGTGCCGACCGGCAGGCCGTCGTCGGTGCGGTGCAGCGGCAGGGAGATGGCGGGCTGGCCGCTCTGGTTGAAGACGGCGGTGAAGGTGGCGTAGGGCGTGGAGCCGAGCAGGCCCCGCAGGGGCTCCTCGTCGGTGCCGACCAACTGGCCGAGGGGCGGCGCCGGTGCCGCCGTGGTCGGGGTCAGCAAGAGGTCGTGGTCCTCCCACCAGGTGGCGAGCTCGCGCCGCAGCGTCCCCATGCGGCCCTGGGCGGCGGCCAGGTCGAGGGCCGAGAATCCCGCCCCCCACTCGGCCAGGGCCCAGGTCCCCGGCTCGACGTCGTCGGGCCCGAGGGCCCGGCCCAACAGGGGCTCGAGCGACACCAGGCTGGCCTTGGCCCCGACCGCCCAGAGGGCGGTGACGTCGGGGGCCAACTCGTCCATCCGGTCGAGGGCGGTCGGATGGCCGGTCGTCACCTCGTGACCGAGCCCGGTGAGCAGGTCGGCGCCCCGCCGGGCGGCGGCGGTGCAGGCCGGGTCGGTGGGGACCCCGCCGAGGGCATGGTCGAGGACCCCGATGCGCAGCGGCCGGTCGGGCCGCACCGAGTCGGCGAAGGGGCGATCCGGGGCCGGCGCGATCACCCCGTCACCCGGGAACGGCGCCCAGGTGGCGTCCAGCACCGCGGCGGTGTCGCGCACCGAGTGCGACACCACGTGCTGCACCGACACACCCCACTCCTCGCGCAGGGGCCCCATCGACCCCCGGCCGCGGGAGGGCTTGAGCCCCACCAGGCCGCACATCGCCGCCGGGATGCGGATCGAGCCGCCCCCGTCACTGGCGTTGGCGCACGGGACCAGGCCGGCGGCCACGGCCGCGGCCGACCCGCCGCTCGAACCGCCGGGGCCCCGCGTGGGGTCCCAGGGGTTGCGGGTCGGGCCGTGGGCCAACGGCTCGGTGGTGGCGACGAGCCCCAGCTCGGGGGTGTTGGTCCGACCGAGGATCACGAACCCGGCCTCGCGGTAACGGCGGGTGAGGTTGGCGTCGGTGGGATGGACGTACCCCGCTTCCTTGAACCCCCGGATGCCCATGTGGAACGGATCACCGGCCGAGGTCGGCCACAGGTCCTTCAGCAGGAAGGGCACCCCGCGGAACGGCCCGTCGGGCAGGTCGCCCGCCGCCTCCTCCCGGGCCCGCTCGAAGCGGGGGTGGATCACCGCGTTGAGTTGGGGGTCGATGCGCTCGATGCGCTCGATGGCGGCGTCGACCAGGTCCAGGGGGGAGACCGCACCCGAGCGCACCAGCTCGGCCTGGGCCACGGCGTCGAGGCGGGCGAGTTCGTCGGTCACGACATCGGACCGTAGACGCGGTCGAC
>CAYTJS010000331.1:0-4017 GCA_964438115.1 uncultured Iamiaceae bacterium | reverse complement strand
AGGAGCGGGGGACGTGAGCGACCGAGTAGGGAGCGGGGCCCGAGCGGCCCGGCGGCGGAGCCGCCAGGAGCGGGGGACATGAGCGGGCAGGGGGTATTGGTGCTGATCGGGACCCCGATCGGGAACCTGGGCGACCTGTCGCCGCGGGCGGTGGAGGAGCTGGCCCGGGCCGACGTGGTGGCCTGCGAGGACAGCCGGCGCACCGGTCGCCTGCTGCGGCACGCCGGGATCCGGGCCCGGGAGCTGCTGGTGGTGAACGACCACAGCGAGAGCCGCCAGGTGGCGGGGGTCCTCGACCGCCTGGCCCGGGGTCAGCGGGTGGCGGTGGTGACCGACGCTGGCATGCCGGGCATCAGCGACCCCGGCGAGCGGCTGGTGCGGGCCGCGGCCCGCGACGGCCATGTGGTCGAGGTCGTGCCGGGGCCCTCGGCCTTGGTCGCCGCCGTGGTCACGAGCGGCCTGCCCGCCGGCCGCTTCTGTTTCGAGGGGTTCCTGCCCCGCAAGGGCGGGGGGCGGCGTGAGCGCCTGGCCGCGCTGGCCGACGAGCCCCGGACCCTGGTCCTGTACGAGGCGCCCCACCGCCTGGCCGCAACCCTGGCCGACCTGGCCGATTCCCTGGGCCCGTGGCGGCGGGTGGCGGTGGCCCGCGAGCTCACCAAGCTCCACGAGGAGGTCTGGCGGGGCCGCCTCGACGACGCCGCCGCCTGGGCGACCGAGACACCGCCCCGGGGGGAGCTGGTCCTCGTGGTCGAGGGCGCACCACCGCCTGCGCCCGCCGGGGAGGACGAGCTGGAGGCCGCCGTGGCCCGCCGCCTCGCCGCCGGGGACTCGGCCAAGGACGCCGCCGCGGCGGCGGCCGCCGACCTCGGCGTGCCCAAGCGCCGGGCCTACGAGGTCGCCGTCCGCCTGCGGTCCTGAACGGCGGCGGTCGCCCCGGGGCGGGGACCCGCCATCCGCGTTCCTGTCACACCCCCCGGGGAGGATGGATCCCATGCTCCCCGTCATCGCCATCGCCGTCGTCGCCCTGGTCGTCGGGGCCGTCGTGGCCCTCGTCCTGGCCCGCCTCCTGCCCGACCTGGTGCGGCGCGACCTGGCCGCCGAGCGCGAGGCCACGGTGCAGGCCGCGGTCGAGACCGCGGTCCGCATCGCCGGTGACCGCCTCGACCAGCACGCCCGGGCCGGCAGCGCCGAGTTGGACCTGCGGGCGGCCGACATCGGGCGGCGCCTGGACCGGGTCAACGACCTCGTCGCCCAGCTCCAGAAGGAGCGGGCCAGCCAGCACGGCGAGTTGCTGAGCGGCCTCGACGCCGCCCGCCGGGCCAGCACCGAGCTGGCCGGGCTCACCGGGGCCCTGCGCGAGGCCCTGGCCAGCCCCAAGGCCCGGGGCGCCTGGGGAGAGCGCATGGCCGAGGACGTCCTGCGCCGGGCCGGCTTCGAGGAGGGCATCAACTACCGCAAGCAGACGGCGGTGACCGGAGGGTCGACCATCCCCGACTTCACCTTCCTGCTGCCCCGCGACCACGTGGTCCACATGGACGTGAAGTTCCCGGTCGACAACTACCTGCGCCACCTCGAGGCCGACGGGGCCGACGAGGCCGACCGGGCCGCCCGTCAGTTCGTGCGCGACGTCCGGGGCCGGGTGAAGGAGCTGTCGGGCCGGGGCTACATCGACGCCGAGCACACCGTCGACCTGCTCCTGCTCTTCATCCCCAACGAGAGCGTCTACGCCTTCATCCACGAGCAGGACCCGGCCCTCATCGACGAGGCCATGGCCCAGAAGGTCGTGCTGTGCTCGCCCTTCACGCTCTTCGCGCTGCTGGCGGTGATCCGCCAAGCCATGGACAACTTCCTGGTGGCCGAGACCTCCCGCGAGATCCTTGTGTGCCTCGGGGGCCTGGGCGAGCAGTGGTCCAAGCTGTCCGACGCCATCGACACCGTGGGCAAGCGCCTCGAGTCGACCCAGAAGGCCTACGACGAGCTGGGCGGGCCCCGGCGCCGGGCCTTCGCCCAGAAGCTGGGCGAGATCGACGACGTCCGTCACCGCCGGGGTGGGGCCGAGGCCCCCGTCGACGTGGACCTCACCGCCGCCACCAACGCCCCCAGCCCGGTCGAGCCGCCGGCGGACGTGCCCTCGTTCCTGGGCGAGGTCACCGACCTGCACGGTCGCCGGGCGGGCTGAAACGCCGCCAGGGGTGGCGCGGCCGGGTCGGTAGCCTCGCCCGCAGTGTCCCGCTTCTACGTCACGACGCCGATCTACTACGTCAATGACGCCCCCCACATCGGCCACGCCTACACCACGGTCACCGCCGACGCCCTGGCCCGCTGGCACCGACTCCTCGGTGACGACGTGTTCTTCCTCACCGGCACCGACGAGCACGGCCTGAAGGTGGCCCGGTCGGCCGAGGAGGCGGGCCTCACCCCGCTCGAGCAGGCCGACCGCACCAGCGCCCGGTACCGCGAGACCTGGGAGTTGCTGGACATCAGCAACGACGACTTCATCCGCACCACCGAGCCCCGGCACCACGCCGCCGTGCAACAGTTGCTCACCGCCGCCCGCGACAACGGCCACATCTACAAGGACACCTACGAGGGCCTCTACTGCGTCGCCTGCGAGGCGTACTACACCGAGGACGACCTGATCGAGGGCACCTGCCCCATCCACCGCCGGCCCGTCGAGATGCTGACCGAGGAGAACTGGTTCTTCGCCCTGTCGGCCTTCGAACAGCCCCTGCTCGACTGGTACGAGGCCCACCCCGACGTCGTGACCCCCGAGGGCAAGCGCAACGAGGCCATCGGACTCATCCGCCAGGGTCTCCGCGACATCTCGGTCAGCCGGTCCTCGCTGCAGTGGGGGGTCGAGGTGCCCTGGGACCCCGACCACGTCTTCTACGTCTGGTACGACGCCCTCATCAACTACGCCACGGCCGTGGGCTACGGCAGCGACCCCGAGCGCTTCGCCACCTGGTGGCCCGAGGCCCACCACCTGATCGGCAAGGACATCCTCCGCTTCCACTGCGTGTACTGGCCCGCCCTGCTGCTGGCGGCCGGCATCGACCCGCCCAAGCGCATCAGCGTCCACGGCTTCCTGCTGGTCGGGGGCGAGAAGATGTCCAAGACCAGCCTCAACCAGATCGCCCCCGCCGACCTCGTCGCCGACTTCGGGGTCGACGGCTACCGCTACCACTTCCTGGGGGCCACCCCCTTCGGCCCCGACGGGGACTTCAGCTACGAGGGGATGGTCGAGCGCTACAACAGCGACCTGGCCAACAACCTGGGGAACCTCCAGGCCCGGGTGGCCACGGTGGTGGGCAAGAAGTGCGGCGGCGTCGGCCCCGCCCCGCGCCCCGACAGCCCGCTGGCGGCGGTCGCCGCCGACGCCCTGACCGAGGCCGCCGAGGCCTGGGACCGGGTGCAGCCCTCGATCGCCCTCGACGCCACCTGGCGCCTGATCCGCGAGACCAACGCCCACCTCGAGGCCAACGAGCCGTGGAAGGCCGACCCCGGCCCCGAGGTCGACGCGGTGCTGGGCGACGCCCTCGAGGCGCTGCGCATCGTGACGATCCTGGCCTCGCCGGCGGTGCCCGGGACCAGCGACGAGATCTGGCGCCGCCTGGGCCTGCCTGGGGCCGTCGCCGACCAGCGCCTGCCGGCGGCGGCCGCGTGGGGGGGCTACCCGGGTGGGCTCCCGGTCGAGAAGGGTGCCCCGCTCTTCCCCCGCCTGTCGACCTGACGTGCGTTGGGTCGACGCCCACTGCCACCTGGCCCACGGCGGCCGTGACCACGACGGCCCCGCCGACGAGGGCGCCGTCGCCGCCGCCCTGACCGAGGCGGCCGAGGCCGGCGTCGCCCGCCTGATCGACGTCGGCACCGACGTGGCCGACTCGACCGCCGCCGCCGACCGGGCCGTCGCCCACGCCGAGGTCTGGGCCACCGCCGGGGTCCACCCCCACGAGGCGGCCGGTGGCCTCGACGGCCTCGAGGCCCTGCTGGCCCGGCCCGAGGTGCGGGCGGTCGGGG
>CAYTJS010000330.1:0-4023 GCA_964438115.1 uncultured Iamiaceae bacterium | reverse complement strand
ACCCAGAAACGCGAGCACCACCACCCTCCGAGTTCTTCAGGGGCAAGTAGCTAGGGTCGCGGCCACCACGAGTGTCGTGACGAGGAGGTGGCCGGTGCCGTCCGTCCCTGCCGACAAGATCCGCAACGTCGTCCTGGTGGGCCACGGTGGCGTGGGCAAGACCAGCCTGGCCGAGGCCCTCCTCCACCGGGCCGGCGCCGTCAACCGCCTGGGCCGGGTCGAGGACGGCACCACCGTCTGCGACTACGACCCGACCGAGCACCAGCGGGGCCTGTCGCTCTCGCTGGCCATGGCGCCCTTCGAGTGGCACGGCCACCGCATCAACCTGATCGACACGCCGGGGTACGCCGACTTCGTGGGCGACGTGTGGGCCGCCCTGCAGGTGGCGGACCTGGCCGTGTTCGTCGTCAGCGCCGTCGAGGGGGTGCAGGTCCAGCACGAGGTCGTGTGGCGGCGGGCGGCCGAGCTGGGCCTGCCCCGCATGATCTTCATCAACAAGCTGGACCGGGAGCGGGCCGACTTCGAGCGGACCCTCGACCAGCTGCGGGAGGTGTTCGGCGCCGGCGTGGCCCCCCTCGAGCTGCCCATCGGCGCCGAATCGTCGTTCCGGGGCATCGCCGACCTGCTGACCGACACCGCCTGGTTCTACGAGGGCGGCGCGCCCCGTCAGGACGAGATCCCCGACGACATGGCCGACCTGGAGCACCAGGTCCACGACAACCTGGTCGAGGGCATCGTGGTGGCCGACGACGAGCTGTTGGAGGACTACCTCGAGGGGAAGGTCCCCTCGATGGAGCAGTTGGAGCACACCCTCGCCCACGGCGTGGTCGACGGCAGCGTGTTCCCCGTGGTGTGCGGGTCGGCCACCACCGAGATCGCCATCGACCGCCTGGCCGACTTCCTCTGCGAGATCGGCCCCGCCCCCGCCGACCGCCCGCCCGTCGCGGTCGAGGCCGGCGGTGAGCTCCACGAGGTGGCCCCCGACCCCGCAGGCCAGCCGCTGGCCTACGTGTTCAAGACGATCGCCGACCCCTACGTGGGCCACGTCTCGCTGTTCAAGGTGCTCTCCGGCACCGTGAAGGTGGACGACCACCTGGTCAACTCCCGCACCGGCCAGGACGAGCGCCTGCACAACCTGTCGGTGCTGCGGGGCAAGGAGAGCCTCCCCGCCCAGGAGCTGGTCGCCGGCGACATCGGCGCCGTGGCCAAGCTGGCCCGGACCGGCACCGGCGACACCCTCGCCCCCAAGGGCACACCGGTGAAGGTGCCGCCCGTCGAACCGCCCGAGCCGGTCCTGGCCGTCGCCGTGGCCGCCACCGCCGCCGCCGACGAGGACAAGCTGGCCACCGCCCTGCACAAGCTGGCCGAGGAAGACCCGGCCCTGCGCATCGAGCGGGACGACCAGACCCACCAGACGCTGCTGCGGGGCATGGGCGAGACCCACCTCAGCATCGCCGTCGACAAGCTGCGCACCAAGTACGGCGTGGCCGTCGAGACCGAGGACGTGAAGGTCCGCTACCTCGAGACCATCACCGGCACCGGTGACGCCGAGGGCCGCCACAAGAAGCAGTCCGGCGGCCGGGGCCAGTTCGGCGTGGCCAACCTCCGGGTCGAGCCGCTCCCCCGGGGCGAGGGCTTCGTGTTCGAGAGCGAGGTCGTCGGCGGGGCCATCCCCACCAAGTTCATCCCCTCGGTCGAGAAGGGCGTGGCCGAGACCATGGCCTCCGGGGGCGTGCACGGCTATCCGGTGGTCGACGTCCGGGCCGTGGTCCACGACGGCAAGTTCCACGCCGTGGACTCCGACGAGATGAGCTTCAAGACGGCCGGGCGCCTGGCGTTCCGGGCCGCCATGGCCGAGGCCGGCCCCGTGATCCTCGAGCCCATCTCGCGCCTCGAGGTGACCGTGCCCACCGACGCCCAGGGCGACGTGATGGGCGACCTCAACGCCCGCCGGGGCCGGGTCCAGGGCACCGAGTTGTCGGGGCCCGACGAGCAGACCATCGTGGCCGACGTGCCCACCGCCGAGATCCTCCGCTACGCCATCGACCTGCGCTCGATGACGGGCGGCCGGGGCCGCTTCACCGCCCGCCACGACCACTACGACGTCCTGCCCGCCCACCTCGTCGAGGCCGTCTCGGCCGGCGACGAGCACTGAGCCGGGCATGGGCCTCGACCTGAGCAGGGAGTCCCCCGCCGACATCGCCGTGACCCTGCGGTCCCTCCCCCGGCGTTTCGGCGAGGCCCTGGCCGCCCACGACGACGAGACCGACGACGACGTCGGGGCCCTGGCCCGGGTCGTCGGCCCCGACGGCCTCAGCGCCCTCGACCACGTGGCCGACACCGGCCGCACCCTGGCCCTGCTCGGCGGGGCCCTGACCCAGGTCGTGGCCGGCAAGCGCCCGGTGCTGCACGACGCTGCGGTCGACCCGGCGGCGCGCAGGTGGGAGATCGCCGCCTCCGACCTGGAGGGCGAGCTGGCCCTGCTGGCCGACGAGGCCCTCGACCTGGCCGGCCGGGTCGAGCGCACCGCACCGGACCAGTGGAGCGAGGTCGGCCGGGTCGTCGGCGGCGGCGAGCGCACCGCCCTCGACCTGGCCCGCGAGGCCGTCCGCACCGCCATCACCGGCCTGCGGGCCACCGAGGCCGCCATGGCCACCGCCCGCCGGACGTAGCGGCGACGGCCGGCCCTGGGATCAGCCGGTGGAGGTGGGGCGACCCCGGATCCCGTCGTCCACGGGGTCGTCGTCGGGTTCGTCGATGTCGTCGCCGAGCACGTAGGTGACCTCCACGTAGCCGTCGCCATCGCTGCAGGAGAGCGAGGGATCGCCGACGTCACCGAGGTTGGACCCGGCGCCGCCACCGCCGCCGTAGATGCCGCTCCGCCGCCACCGCCGCCCCGGGAGTCACTGGAGGTGCCGGCGCCGCCCTCACCCAGGGTCCCGGCCACGCCGTCGTCGTAGTCGCCGGCTCCACCTGCGCCGCCGGACACGGCCTCGCCGGCCAGGCCCGCGATGGGGTTGCCCAGGGGACCGCCGCCGCCGATCCCACCCTCGCCCAGGTAGCCGGCGCCGCCGCCCAGGCCCGGTCCGGGACGGTGTCGTCATCGGTGGTGTGGGCCCCGCCGCCACCGCCACCCGCCGACACGACGATCCGCTCGGCCAGGCCGCTGCCGCCCATGCCGGCGTCACCGCCGTCGCTCCCGGCACCCCCCACGAGCACGCTGAGGGTCTCCCCCGGCGTGACCGCGGCCGCGGCGAACACCCACGTCGGCAGGCCGGGCAGGGACCCCGGCGTCACCGCCGCCGAAACCACCCGCCGCCCCGCAGGCGACGATCTCGACCTCGGTCACCCCGTCGGGCACCACGAACTCCTGGGTCCCGCCGGTGAAGTCGTACCGGACGGTCTGCTCACTCGCCTGCGCGTCAGCGGGGACGAGGGTCAGGGCCCCCGCCAGGCCGAGGGCACCGGCAGGGATGAGGACACGGCAACGCACGGGACGGCCTTCCGGCTCGATCTCGGACCGCCCCATCCTGCCAGGTCGGCGCCGGGGGCCCGCTCCCGTAGCCGACCACCGGCCTCCGACCCCGGTCAGCCGGTGTAGGTGGGGCGACCGCTCACGACATCGTCGTCATCGACGTCGTCGTCGCAGGACGTGGTGGTCATCTGCACCGAACCGTCGCCGGCGTTGACCCCGTTCTCCATACCCGTGCCATCGGGGGTGGTCCCCGACCCGCCGCCCCCGCCGGCACCGCTCCGGCCACCGTCCTTCTGATTGGTGGCATCGTTGCCACCGCCGCCACCGCCACCGAGCACACCACCGCCACCGCCACCGCCGGCCTCGCCCCGGCTGTCGCTCACGGCGTCCCCGCCGGCGCCCCCCTGGCCGGGTGTCCCCGCGGCCCCGGGGTCGCCGAAACCGGTGCCGACGCCGCCCGCACCACCGTTGCCGCCCGACGCACCGCCCCCGGCCCCGCTGACGCTGTCGGGGGCGTCCTCACCGCTCCCGCCGCCCCCGCCGCCGCC
>CAYTJS010000329.1:0-4038 GCA_964438115.1 uncultured Iamiaceae bacterium | reverse complement strand
GACAAGATCAACGACAGCGTCCAGAGCCAGCTGACCAAGTCCTTCGACGGCGCCGTGTCCATCTCCGAGCAGTACCCCAAGTACGCCGATCAGATCGTGGCCGCGGCCAAGGAGTCTTTCACCCAGGGCCAGGACTGGGCCTACGGCGTGGGCATCCTGGCCGTGTTCCTGGGCGGGGTGCTCGTCTTCTTCGCCTTCCCCAAGGCCGACGAGGAGAAGCGGCTGCTGGCGCGCTTCGCTGCGGAGGACGGCAGCACCTGATGGAGGACCGGCGCCGGGGGGACGGCCGGTGAGCGACGAGATCCACATCGACGACCTGGCCGCGCCGGTCCTGAACGACCTGCAGCAGATGGGGCTGGACCACGGCGAGTCGGTCACCACCGACCTGACCGTCGACGCCGTGTGCGAGGCCGCCGTGGCCCGAACCGGCCTCGACGACTTCGGCCCCGACGACTTCCGGGAGCGCCTCGGCATCCAGTTGGCCGAGATGGACGCCGACGACGAGCGCACCGGCCTGGGGCGGCTGCTCATGTTCAACGACGGTGTCCGGGCCATGGCCAACCGGCTGCGCCTGCGGGACCTGCTCGGGCGCCACCCCGAGATCCTCGACATCCCCATCGTCGCCCCGGTGATCGTCGTGGGCCTGCCCCGGTCGGGGACCACCCACCTGGTCAATCTGCTGGCCGCCGACCGCCGCTTCCGCTCGCTGCCGCTGTGGGAGTCCTACGAGCCGGTGCCCGACCCCCGGGAGCCGGCCGAGGTGGACGGCAAGGACCCCCGCTGGCACCGCTGCCAGCAGCAGTGGGAGTCGATGCAGGCGGGGGCGCCCCTCGTCGCTCTCATGCACCCGATGGCGCCCGACCACGTGCACGAGGAGAACGAGCTCCAGGCCCCCGACGTGGCCAACTACAACCACGAGTGGGTGGCCCGGGCCCCGCAGTGGCGCGACCACTACCTGGCCACCGACCAGACGCCGCACTACGCCTACCTGAAGCAGGTGCTGCAGGTCCTCACCTGGTACCGGCCCCGGGACCGCTGGGTGCTGAAGTCGCCCCAGCACCTCGAGCAGCTGGGGCCGCTCCTGGCCACGTTCCCCGACGCCACCATCGTGGTGACCCACCGGGACCCGGTGGCGGTCATCCAGTCGACCATCACCATGCTCACCTACGGCGCCCGCACGGCGTACCGCTCCACCCGGCCAGAGTGGTACCGGGACTACTGGTCCGACCGGATCCACCGCCTGCTCGACGCCTCGCTGCGGGACCGCCACCTGCTGCCCGAGGGCCGGACCATGGACGTGCTGTTCCACGAGTACATGGCCGACGAGATGGGCACCGTCGAGCGGGTCTACGAGACGGCCGGCATCGAGCTGACCGCCGAGGCCCGGGCCGACATCGAGGCCTACGTGCGGGCCCACCCCCGGGGCAAGGAGGGGCGGGTGGTCTACGACCTCGAGGGTGACTTCGACGTGACCGCCGACGAGCTGCGGGCTCCGTTCGGCGAGTACCTGGACCGCTTCCCGATCAGGATCGAGGGGCCATGACCATCCAGGACCGGGTCGACGAGCTGATCGACACCCGCCCCGGGCGCCAGCTGCTGCGTCCCACCTACGACGAGGTGGCCCACCCGATCGTCGACGGGCTCGTCTACCGCTCGGGGGGCACGACCGCCGCCTACCTGGTGCTGACCGACTCCGGCCGGATCATCGTCAACACCGGCATGGGCTACGAGGCGCCCCACCACAAGCGGCTCTTCGACGCCGTCCGGCCCGGGCCGACCCACCACATCGTCACCACCCAGGCCCACGTCGACCACCTCGGTGGGGTCGACCTGTTCAAGGAGCCGGGCACCACCTACCTGGCCCAGGCGAACAACCCGACGTGCCAGGCCGACGACAAGCGCATCCAGGGCCTGCGCATGCGCACCGCCGGCATCTGGTTCGACATGCTCGGCACCGACGCCCGTCGCATCGCCGAGCAGAACCCCGGGGTGTCGATGCGCCAGGCCGAGCCCGTCCCCGACGTGCTCGTCGAGGACCGCCTGGAGCTGACCGTCGACGGCCTACGGGTCGAGCTGCTGGCCGCGGTGGGTGAGACCACCGACTGCCTCGTGGTCTGGCTGCCCGACCACCGGGTCGCCCTCGTGTCGAACCTGTTCGGCCCGCTGTTCCCGCACTTCCCGAACCTCAACACCATCCGGGGCGACAAGTACCGCTTCGTCGAGCCCCAGTTGGCGACCAACCGGATGGTGCGGGCGCTACGGCCCGAGGTGCTGGTCACCGGGCGCCACGACCCCATCGTGGGGGCCGACCTGATCGAGGCCAGTCTCGAGCGCCTGCACGACGCCGTGACCTTCGTGCACGACCGGGCGCTGGAGGGGTTCAACGCCGGCGTCGACGTGTGGACGCTGATGCGGGAGATCGAGCTGCCGCCCGAGCTGCGGGTGGGCCAGGGCTACGGGAAGGTCGCCTGGGGGGTGCGCACCCTCTGGGAGACGTACGTGGGCTGGTTCAAGCTGTCGTCGACCACCGAGCTGTACCCGGACCCGAACGACGCCGCCCTGGCCGAGCTGGTGGCGCTGGCCGGTGTCGACGCCACGCTGGAGCGGGCCGAGGCCGCGCTGGAGCGGGGTGATGCCGTGGTGGCCATCCGCCTGGGCGAGGCCGTGGCCGCGGTCGACACCGACGACCCCCGGCTACGGGCGCTGATGGCCGCGGCCCACCAGTGGCTGCTCGACCACGGTGGCGACGAGAGCTTCTGGGAGCACGGCTGGCTGCAGACCGAGCGGGCCCGCTGGGCGGGGGAGTCGGCGCCGAGGTGAGCCCCGTCCTCGAGACGGCCCGGGACCTCCTGCTGGGCGAGGCGCGGACCCGGGGCTGGCTGCCCTCGTCCCCCCTCGCGGACCGGGCCCGGTGGACGCCGGCCGAGGCCCGGGCGTGGGGGGAACGCACGGGTTGGTTGGTGGGCTGCAACTTCACGCCGTCGACGGCCTCGAACCAGTTGGAGCTGTGGCAGCGGGCCACGTTCGACCCGGAGACCATCGACCGGGAGCTGGGGTGGGCGGCCGACCTGGGGATGAACTCGATCCGCCTGTTCCTCCACGACCTGCTGTGGGAGGTGGACGGCACCGCCTTCCTCGACCGGGTGGACCACGTGCTCGACCTGGCCGCCGGGCACGGCATCGGCGTGATGCCAGTGCTCTTCGACGGGATCTGGGACCCCGACCCCCGGCCCGGCCCGCAGCGGGCGCCCCGGCCGGGGATCCACAACTCGACGTGGGTGCAGGGGCCGGGGGCGGCGGTGATCGCCGACCGTTCCCGGTGGCCCGCGTTACGCCCCTACGTCGAGGCCGTGATCGACCGTTTCGGCGACGACGAGCGGGTCGTCGTGTGGGATCTGTTCAACGAGCCCGACAGCCCCAACCTCGCCTACCTGCGCCGGGACCCACCCCGGAAGCGCCGGTTGGTGGGGGAGCTGCTGGAGGAGGTGTGGGACTGGGCGGCGGCCGTCGATCCCGTCCAGCCGCTGACCGTCGCCGTCTACCTCTGGCCGGCTCGGGAGCGGGCCCATGCCGCCACGGCGGTGGCCCGCACGGCGCTGGAGCGCTCCGACGTGGTCTCGTTCCACTCGTACACCGATGACGAGACGCTGGGTCGGGCCATTGCGATGTTGTCGCGGCTCGGCCGGCCCCTGGTGTGCACCGAGTGGATGGCCCGGCCCGCCTCGCCGCCGGCCCAGCTCGCTGTCTTCCGGGACGCCGGCGTGGGGGCCTACACCTGGGGGCTGGTCGACGGCCGCACCCAGACCCGCTACCCGTGGACGAGCTGGCTGCGCCGCTCCGACGCCCGGGCCCCGTGGTTCCACGAGCTGCTCCACGCCGACGGCCGGCCCGACGACGAGGCCGAGGTGGCGACCTTCCGCCGGGTGGCGACGGGAGAGACCTGAGTCCGGGGTTCTTGTCACACCGTCTGGTTAGGGTACGTATGTTCGTTTCGACGTCCCGATCAGGGGAAGGGGGGTGTGCCCGGTGCTGACGGAG
>CAYTJS010000328.1:0-4052 GCA_964438115.1 uncultured Iamiaceae bacterium | reverse complement strand
CATCGCCGAGCACTCGATGTGCCAGCCGGGCCGCCCCGGGCCCCACAACGAGTCCCACTCGGGCTCGTCGTCGGCCGAGGGCTGCCACAGCACGAAGTCGAGGGGGTGGCGCTTGTTGGGGTCGTCGGGGTTGCCGCCCCGCTCGGCCGCCAGCGGCAGCATCTCCTCGGGCGTGAGGTTGGACACCTCACCGAAGCCCGGGAAGGTCGACACGTCGAAGTAGACGGCGCCGCCGGACTCGTAGGCGTGACCCCGGTCGAGCACCATGCCGATGAAGCCACGGATGTCGGCGATGGCCGACGTGGCCCGGGGCTCGCTCCACGAGGGCAGCAGGCCCAGGGCGGCCATGCAGTTGTCGAAGCGGGCCGTCTCGGCCGCGGCCAGGTCCAGGTAGTGGACCCCCAGCTCGCGGGCCTTGCGCAGGATGTCGTCGTCGACGTCGGTGATGTTACGGACACAGCGGGTCTCGTGGCCCCGGTCCCGCAGGCGGCGCTGGAGGACGTCGTAGGTCAGGTAGGTGGCGGCGTGGCCCAGGTGGGCGGCGTCGTAGGGCGTGATGCCGCACGTGTACATGAGCACGGTCGGACCCGGCTCGAAGTCGACCACGGCCCGGCGGGCGGTGTCGTACAGCCGCATCGGGGACTCGGCGGCCTCCCCCGTGCTCATCGCCTCGCCCCGCTCACTCGGTGAGTTCGATCCCCGTGAACTTGACCGCCGCCCGGGTCTTGTAGCGGACGTTGAGCTGCAGCAGCACGGCGGCGAAGGCCTCGATGGGGGCGGCGTTGGAGAGCTCGCCGGCGTCGAGGGGACGCATGGCCGGGAGCTTCGACACGATCTCGATGGTCGTCTGGGTCGCCGTCGAGTGGTCCGAGCAGATGAGCACGTCGCTCTCCACCGGGTGGTCGAGGTCGCCCAGCTCCTTGGCCGGCACGTGGTGGAAGGCGGCCGAGACCCGGGAGTCGGGCACCGCCGCCTGCACGCTGGCCGCCACCGAGCCCCGGGGCGGGACCAGCGGCTGGAACTCGTGGCCCACCTTGGCCAGGGCGTTGGCCATGGAGATGACCACCTTGCGCCGCAGCTGCTTGGACACCGACGAGGCGGTGGCGGCGGCGGCGTCCCAGGGGGTGGCGATGACCACCACCTCGGCGTCGGCGGCGCCCTCGTTGTCGGCGGCCGTGATGGACAGGTCGAGGCTCGACCACCGCTCGAGGAGCTTGTCGGTCTCCTCCAGGGCCCGGTACCTCGACCGGGAGCCGATGATCACGTCGAAGCCGCCCGAGGCCAGGCGGGCCCCCAAGGCCCGGCCGGCAGGGCCCGTTCCACCCAGTACGCCGATCTGCACGGGGGGTGAGGGTAGCCAGGCCACCCGTCCGGACCGCGAAGCCGGTCGGCGCTGCGGCCGGCGCCTGCCCGCGGTGCGGGGCGGGTCCCGTCCCACCCGGCCGGGTCGGCGCCGGTCGGCGGCGCCCCGTAACGTCCTGGCCACGGCGGCGATCGGAGGGAACGTGGGACTGCTGGACGGGAAGCGGGTGTTGGTCACCGGGGTGCTCACCAGGGACTCCCTGGCGTTCGCCGTGGCGGACCTGGCCCAGGCCGAGGGGGCCGAGCTGGTGCTCACCGGCGCCGGCCGGGGGCTGTCGCTCACGACCCGCACCGCCAAGCGGCTGGGCAGCCCCGACGTGCTGGAGCTGGACGTCACCGACGACACCCACCCTGCGGCCGTGCGCGACGCCCTGGGCGAGCGCTGGGGGCGCGTCGACGGCGCCCTGCACGCCATCGCCTTCGCCCCCGAGTCCGCCCTGGGCGGCAACTTCCTCGCCGCCGACTGGGACGACGTGGCCCTGGCCATGCGCATCTCGGCCTGGTCCCTGCGGGCCGTGGCCGACGTCGTCGCCCCCCTGATGACCGAGGGTGGCTCGATCGTGGGCCTCGACTTCGACGCCAGCGTGGCCTGGCCCGGCTACGACTGGATGGGCGTGTGCAAGGCCGCCCTCGAGTCGACCAACCGCTACCTGGCCCGGGACCTCGGCCCCCAGGGCATCCGCTGCAACCTGGTCGCCGCCGGCCCGGTGCGCACCCTCGCCGCCCGCTCCATCCCCGGCTTCGAGCTCTTCGAGGGGGTCTGGGACGAGCGGGCCCCGCTGGGCTGGTCGGTCCGGGACCCCGAGGTCGTGGCCAAGGCCTGCGTGGCCCTGCTCTCGGACTGGTTCCCCGCCACCACCGGCGAGATCCTCCACGTCGACGGCGGCTACCACGCCATGGGCGTCTGACCGCCAGCACCCCACCACCCCACCACCCCGAAATGGCGTGAGTTGGTCCGCCTGAGGATGACCAACTCACGCAATTTCGGATGGGGGGGTCAGAAGTACCGGGGGTTGGCGACGGCGAGTTTGTCGACGACGGTCTGGCGGACGGCGTCGAGCAGGGCCCGGTCGTCGGCGGGGACGGCGCCGGAGCGGATGCGCCGGGCCAACTCGGCCTCGGAGGCCACGCCCAGGACGGCCAGGCGCTCGGCGTGGGCGGCGGCCATGGCCGGCCCGGCGGCCAGCTCGCGGTCGACCATGGCCAGCACGTTGGCCACCACCCGGGTGTGGAACTGGACCCGTCCCGTCGTGGCCTCGCGGGCGTCGCCCTCGACCCACTCCTTCACCGCCTCGAGCAGCTGGGCCGCCGACGGGGCGTCGTGCATGGTCGTCGGGGACGGCGGCGCCGCCGTGGGCTCGGGCACCACGCCATCGGGGTCGACCAGGGCCAGCAGGTCGTACTCGTTCTCGCACACCCGCCGGCCGATGGCGGCCAGCTCCACCGACCGGGTCTGGCCGGTCAGGTGGGTGGCCGCCTGGATGATGCACATCACGCCCCACTTCAGGGTGCCCAGGGCCTCCCACCAGCGCACGACCTCGGGGTCGACGGGGGCGCCGCCCGCGCCCTCGTAGGCGGCGAAGAGATCGGCCCGCTCGCCGAAGCCGCCCACCGGCCCGGGGCCGCCGAAGCGCCAGGCCCGCACGCACAGCCACCCCAGGTCCTCCATCGGATCGCCCAGGTGGGCCAACTCCCAGTCGAGCACCGCCCGCAGGCCCTCGGGGCCGACGATGAGGTTGCCGTGGCGGAAGTCGCCGTGGACGACCGACCGACCGCTGCTCGGCGGCCGGTTGGCCTCCAGCCAGGTCAGGCCCACCTCGAAGGCCGGGTGGGGCTCGCCCAGGGCGTCGAGCAGGTCTCGGAACTGGGCCACCTGGTCCAGCTCGTGCAGCCCGTCGAGCCCGTCGGGGTCGACCCGGTGCAGCGCGGCCAGGGCGGCCCCGCACTGGCCGGTCAGGGCGGCCCGGGCGGCGGCGAACTCGTCGTCGCGCAGGATGCGTCGGGGGATCGTCTCGCCGTCGACCCGGTGGGCGACCAGCCACGGCGCCCCCAGACCGTCGTCGTCGCCGGCGGCGACGATCTCGGCCACCGGCACGCCCACGGCACCAGCGGCCCGGATCAGGCCCGCCTCGGCGGCCATGCCGCCACCGGTGCGGATGCCGCCGGGGCGTTCCCGCTGCAGGATCAGGGGCGCCCCCTCGAGGGTGAACGCCCAGGTCTCGCGCGAGGCCCCGCCCGAGAGCCGGTGGAGGTCGGCGACGGTTCCGTCCAGCACCGCCTGCAGGGCGGCGGCCAGCGCCGCCGTGCGCTCGTTCACCGAGGGGTCAGCAGGCGGCATCGACGGCCGGCGTGGGGTTGACCGGGGCGCCGCCGCCGGGGTGGATCTCGAAGTGCAGGTGGGGGGTGCCGTTGGCGTTGCCGGTCGAACCGACGTAGCCGATCAGCTCACCGGCGGCCACGTGGCGGTTGCCGCCGGCATAGCCCTGCAGGTGGGTGCCGAAGTAGGTGTCGCCGTTGTCGCCGTACACGTAGAACGACAGGCCGCCGATACTAACCGTCATGTAGCTGACGTTGCCCGACGCCGGGGCGTAGATCGGGGTGCCGTGGGGCGCCATCATGTCGACGCCCTGGTGGCTTCGGCCGCCCGAACGGGGCGCCCCCCAGGTGTCGACGAAGGTCGAGCCCGGCAC
>CAYTJS010000327.1:0-4072 GCA_964438115.1 uncultured Iamiaceae bacterium | reverse complement strand
CCGCATCAGTGACGCCATCCGGTCCGGCCGACCACTGGTCGTCGTCGTGTCGACGCCGACGTACTGCCAGAGTCGGTTCTGCGGACCGATCACCGATGCGGTGGCGGAGCTGGCGGCCCAGACGGACGGTGCGGTCGCCTTCGTCCACCTGGAGGTCTGGGCCGACTTCGTCGAGCGTCGACTCAATCCGGCAGCGGCCGAGTGGATCGAGACCAGCGGGCCGAGCGAAGGGCGTGAGCCGTGGGTCTTCGTCGTCGACCGAAGCGGAACGATCCGCTACCGGTTCGACAACGTGGCGGGGGACGCAGAGCTGCGACGAGCCGTGGACGAGGTCGCCAGGGGCTGAGCGCGCCGACAGAGCTCGTCGGATCAGTCTTCGCCGTCTCGGTAGCGCAACGCCCACGCCGACCCGCTGTCGGTCGACTGCAGGATGCTCGTGGTTCCGGACGGGTCGAGGACTGCTGCGTAGAGGGCGTCGGGCGTGGCGAGAAGCGCCTGAGGCTGGCCGGGCAGCGTTCCCGGCTTTTCCCAGCCGGGTCCGCCGAAGCGCCACACGCCGCCCTCGGCGTCCGCTCCCCAGAGGCCGGCGCCGGCATCCCAGGTGAGGGTGATGAGAGGCAACCGTTCGGCGGCATCGGCGGAGTCGCGTCGCACGACCACGGCAACCACCAGCCCCGCCACGACGAGAACGCCGAGGACGGCGAGCCACCCGAAGCGCGAAGGCTGGGGCGATCGATCGACGGTGGGCACGGACGGGAAGCCGGGGTCAGGCTGCGTTGAGCCGGGCGCGGCCAAGGATCTTGGGCGCCGCCGCGCGCGAAAGGCGGTCCGGGGCGAACCGGAAGCGGCGGATGGTCGTGATCTCGAAGCCCGCATCGGCGATGGCGTCGGCGGTGCGGCGGGTGACGTGGCAGCCGCCGGCGACGTACGGGTGGACCACGTCGATCCGGCGCTGCATCCGGGCGAACCTCGAGGACTCGTCGAGGACGTGTTCGTAGAAGCGGAGCTCGCCACCCGGCCGGAGCACCCGCCGCACCTCGGCGAGAGCGATGGCCTGGTCATGGACGGAGCACAGGACCAGCGAGCACACGGCAGCATCACAGCTGCCGTCCTCGACCGGGAGACGGTCGGCGGCGCCATCGACGACGGTCACGGGCACGGCGGCATCGGCCGCCGCGGCTCCGGCCAGCCGCCGTAGGTGGGGTTCCGGTTCGACGGCGACGACCTCGCTGACGGTGTCGGGATAGTGGGCGAAGTTCAGCCCGTTCCCGGCGCCCACCTCGACGACACGGCCTTCGAGGCCTTCGAGCATCTCTCTGCGATGTTCGGCGGCCCCTTTGGATTCGGCAGCTCCGCTGATGCGGGCGTAGAGCCTCGCGAAGATCGGATGCCGAACCCGAGCGCTCACCGGGGTACGGGAGTCGACGACTCGGTGTCCTCCGCCGACGCGGAACCCGTGCCGTGGCACCCCGGTCGGCTGTCACGCCGCCGAAGACCGACGGCGGCGAGCGCGATCCCGCCCACACACATCAGCCCGCACATGAGCAGCGGCAGGGCGGCGATCCCGAGCAACCAATCCATGGGTTGACCTCCAGCTTCCTACTACGATTGGATAGTAGTTACTAAACTCCTACGCCGACGTAGTTGTCAAGCTCGCGGCATCAGGCGCCGCGCGACGAACGCCGCAGCGCAGACCCACGCGACCCCGCACACGAGGCCCCCGGCAACTGCCGCGGTTACCTCCCCGAGTCCGACGTCCACACTGTCCGTCCCCGCCATGGCCAGCCCGCCTCGCAGGCCCTCGAGGGCGATGACACCGGTGATGGTCGCGAGCAGGACGCCGGAGACCGCAACGACCACAGGGGGCACCGGGAGCAGGTCCGGCTCTCGTCCGTGCTCCAACTGATCGACGCGGAGGGCCAACAGCTCCGGGCTGGCCATCGCCGCGGCACCTCCCAGCTCCGGCCAGGTCGGCCCGGCCGTCACCTTGACCAACGCGCCGGCGAGGGCCCCTGGTCGCTCGGCGCGGAGCGAGCGCCGGTCGGCGGCCAGCTCCCGACCTGCGACGTAGCGGTCGACCAGTCGTGCGGAGGCGGGAAGGAAGAACGACGCCTGGGCGACGGCGCGCCCCACCACCAGCTTCAGGGGATCCCTCGACCGGACGTGGTAGCGCTCGTGCGTGAGCACTGCGTCGAGCTCCGACGAGCTGAGTCGCTCCAGCAGCCCGCGGCTGACCACGACCCGAGGGGTGCCGAACCCGAAGGTCAGGGCGAAGGGCTCCGGGTGGTCGGTCACGACGCTCACGTCGGGCGGTGTGCTCGGCGGCCGGGGCACGCTGCGCTCGTGTACATGTCGGGTCAGTTCACGGGTGGCGCGAATCTGCCGGGACACCGACCACCCAGCCCGGACCATGCCGATGGCGAGCAGCGCGACGACGAAGGTCATGGGCAGCAGGCGGGGATCGACGAGCTCGCCGAGGCCTTGGTCGGCGATCTCATCGCCGAGACTGGTGGCGAGCCCGCATCCGGCCAGGAACAGCACGACGTAGGGGCTCAGGCCGACGACGAGGACGAGCGCGAAGCTCCGGTCGGCCGAGTTGGCCCTCACGTCTCCTCCGTGAGCGCCCGGAGCCGTCGAAGCAGATCGGGGTCGGCTGCCGCTAGGTCGACGAAGCGGGCCACCGCAGCATCGCCGTAGTCACGGAGGACGCTGTCGACGGCGATGGTGGCCTCGTCGCCCGCAGCTGCGGAGTAGACGAACCCTCGGCCGGCGGGTTCCCGAGTCGCTGCCCCCTTCTCGGACAGCCTGGCCAAGACCGTCATGACGGTCGTGTAGGCGAGGGGTGTCGACCGCCCCCTGTTCACCTCGTCGAGGACCTGTCGGACCGACTGCGGCTCCCCGGACGACCAGAGGGCCTCCATGACGGCGGCTTCCAGTTCGCCCAGTGCGCCGCGAGGTCGGCGGGAGGTCATGGCCCCAGTCTCACCTACGACAGGGTCGTAGTACAAGGTGGCGACCGTCATATCGGTCTTGACAGATACATCTGCAGTTACCGATGATTCGGCCCTTCGTACCGAGGAGACGACATGGCGACGCCGGTTCGCACGGAGGTGGCCATCGCGTCGAAGCTGTTCCGAGGTTTCGGCGACCCCACCCGACTGGCGATCCTGGTCGAGTTGGACGCGGGGGAGCTGCGGGTCACGGACCTGGTGGCTCGCCTGGAGGGAACCCAGGGCAACATCTCGGGTCACCTGGCTTGCCTGAAGGGTTGTGGGCTCGTGGCGGATCGTCGGGACGGGCGGCAGGTCTTCTACCGGATCGCCAGTCCTGAAGTGGTCGCCGTACTGCGGTCGGCGGAGGCGCTGCTGGCGGTGGCCGGCCACCGGGTAGAGCTGTGCCCGAACTACGGGGCCGCGTGATGGGGCCTGACCGGTCCAAGCTCGACGAGCGGGCAGAGGAAGAGCACGACTCGGCGCCGGAGCACCTGTGGGAGAGCCGCGAGGTGCGCTGGTCGGCGCTCGCAGGCGTGCTGCTCGCGACCGGGTTCGCGGTCGACCACCTCGGCGGCGGGGACACGGCCGCGCTTGTCCTCTACGTGGCGTCGACGGCGGCAGGGCTTCGCTTCTTCGCCGTCGAGGCGGTCAAGGAGTTGGTCGAGGAGCGCATCGTCGGGATCGAACTCCTCATGACCGTCGCCGCGCTCACGGCGGGCGTCCTTGGGCTCTGGGAGGAGGCGGCGGCGCTGGCGTTCCTGTACTCGATCAGCGAGTCGCTGGAAGAGTTCACCGAGGACCGCACCCGAGGCGCCATCCGCGCCCTCATGGATCTCGCCCCCAAGCGTGTGACCCGCCTGCGGGACGGACGTGAGGAGGAGATCGATCTCGACGCTCTTGTCGTCGGGGACCGGTTCCTGGTCCGTCCCGGCGAGGGCGTCGCCACCGACGGCGTGGTCCTCGAGGGCGGCTCGGCGCTGAACGAAGCGGCGGTGACCGGAGAGTCAGTCCCGGTCGAGAAGACGGTCGGCGACAAGGTCTTCGCCGGGACACTCAACACCACCGGCGCGCTCGAGGTG
>CAYTJS010000326.1:0-4076 GCA_964438115.1 uncultured Iamiaceae bacterium | reverse complement strand
GAGGGACACCTGGGCCTGGCCGGCCAGCAGGAAGGGGTCGGTGCTGATGCGCACCAGCTTGCCGGAGGTCCCCGAGACGAAGAGCTGGTCGCCGTCGAGGCCCAGACGGGTGGGCCGGGTCCCGCCGACGGTCACGGTGCGCTCGGCGCCGGTCTCGCGGTCGAGGGCGACCACGACCCCCGACTCGTCCTCGGCGTCGACGTCGGTGATGAAGTAGATGACACCGTCGCCGACCGCATAGTCCCGGACGGCCCGGTCGGACTCGACCACGTCGAGCTCCTCGCCGGTATCGGCGTCGTACTCGGCGAAGCCGTCGGAGCGGATCACCCACAGGCTGTCACCCACGATCCGGGGTCGGGCCACGTTCTGGCCGACGTCGATCACGTCGACCACGGCGCCGGCGTCCTCGTCGACCTTCACCAGGTTCCCGGTGGAGCCGGTGGTGATCCACACGGTGCCGTCGGTGGCGGCCAGGTCCTGGGCCTGGCCGTCGATGTCGTCCTCGAGGGGGATGTGGTCACCGACCTCCTCGCTCTCGGGCGAGACGGCGGCCACCGTGGTGGCGTCGTCGAGCAGCACCCACGCCCCGGTCTCGTCCGCGGTCAGGGCCGGGGCCACGGTGTCGCCCACGGTCGTGGTGAAGATGATCCCGCGGTCGAGCGGGTCGATGAGGGTGACGGTGTGCTCCTCGTAGTTGAGGACCCAGACCCCGGCCCGGGTGCTGGCCACCTCGAGGGGGGCCTCGCCGGTCTCGATGCGGTCGATGCCCGGCCGGGGGAAGATCAGCCGCAGCCCGAAGGCGACCACCACGGCGACGAACAGCCAGAACATCATCGTGCGCGTGATGCGGCGCAGGTAGTACGAGATCGACATCATCGGGGGTTCCTCGGGGGCTAGTTGAAGCCGCGGTTGTCCTGCTTGAGCGCCACGTCGACGCACAGGGCACTGGCGACGACCATCGAGCGGAGCGGGTCGTCGAGCGGGCGGTGGATGCGGACGACGAAGCTGTCGGCCGTCGTGAACAGGGTGGTGGCCAGACCCTCCCAGGTCTTGGTGATACGGGCCACCTCGGCGCCGGTGTGGTCGTTGACGGCGAAGTTCCAGGCGACCCAGTTCTCGGCCCGGATCTCGCCGTAGTTGTGGCCGCTCGCCTCGAGGGCGAAGCGGATCTTGCCGATGGCGTTCTGCTGGACGACCTCGCCCACCGGGTTGCCGTGGGCGTCACCGATCTGGATGCGGGACTTCACCAGCTTCGCCGGCCGGGTCAGGGTCAGGACCACGGCGCCGGTGTGGTCGACCACCTGGAACTTGTGGGTCAGGAACTGGTCGACGTCGGCGACGAAGCGCAGGACCTTCTTGGCCTGGCTCTGCCCGACCTGGCGCACCGCCCCGAGCTGGTTGCCGTGCTGGTCGTAGACGGCGAACTCGGTGTTGAGCTCGACCAGCTTGCGCTTCTGGTTGACGACCAGCACCGGCTCGGTGAAGAGGGTGCCGCCGCCGGTCTCGACATGGCCGCCGGCGATCTGGACCTGCTTCTGCACGGCAGCGGCGTCGTGGTGGGTGGTGGGCACGACGGCGGCGGCGAGGGGGTCCACGCCCTGGCGGCCGTGGTCGGCCACGTGGTCGGTCCAGGTGGTCCCGTCCCAGTAGCGGTGCTCGTGCTTGCCGCCCGGGTCGGGGAACCAACCCGGCGGAGGCGTGGAGGCCTCGGTCACGTCCGGCAAGGCTACGGCCACGGCGCCGGGACGCCGTGTTCCGACAGTGGCCGGGTGGGTCAGGGGGCCGACCCGCCACCCACGAGGAACCGGACCCGCTGGTCGGGGTCGGTGGCCGGGAAGTCCTCCCGGGTGTGGGCGCCCCGGGTCTCCTGGCGGGCGGTGGCGGCCACGGCCACGGCGGTGGCCACGTCGGCCAGGTTCTGGACCTCGTTCCAGGCCACGCCCTCGCCGGCATGGGCGGTGGCCGAGGCGGCGGTGGCGGCCTCGAGGGCGGTGGCCAGGCTGGCGGCGTCGCGGCGCACGCCCGCGCCCCGGGTCATGGCCCGCTGCAGCGCCGACCGGGCGGCGGCCGGGTCGTCACCGGCGGACCCCTCGGCGGCCGGTGGGGGCAGGGCCACCGGGCGGCCGTCGATCACCCCCGGGGCGTCGCTGCCCAGCACCGTACGCATGGCCCCCGTGGGCTCGGGGCCCTCCCGGCCGCGGTCGATGGCCTCGACCACCCGGGGGCCGAAGACCATGCCTTCCAGCAGCGAGTTGGAGGCCAGGCGGTTGGCGCCGTGGACGCCGGTGCAGGTCACCTCGCCCGCCCCCCACAGGCCGGGGAGCGACGTGGCGCCGTCGAGGTCGGTGACCACCCCGCCGCAGGTGTAGTGGGCGGCGGGGGCGATCGGCAGCCAGTCGGTGGCCGGGTCGAGGCCCAGCTCGGCCAGCGAGGCGGCGATGGTCGGGAACCGTTCGTCGAAGTTCTCGAGGACGGTGGCGTCGAGCCAGAGGTGGTCGACGTCCTGGTCGATCATCCGAGCCGTCATCGCCCGCGACACCTGGTCGCGGGGCAGCAGCTCGTCGACGAAGCGCTCCCCCTCGGCATCGCGCAGCAGCGCCCCGTGGCCTCGCAGCGCCTCGGAGAGCAGCGGCCGGGGCATGGCCGGGTGGTGCAGGGCGGTGGGGTGGAACTGCACGAACTCGATGTCGGCCAGCGTCGCCCCCGCCCGCAGGGCCATGGCGATGCCGTCGCCGGTGGCCTCGGCCGGGTTGGTGGTCACGGCGAAGACCTGGCCGGCGCCCCCGGTGGCGAGCAGCGTGTGGCGGGCCCGGACCCGCACCTCGTGGCCGTCGGCGTCGAGGGCCACCACGCCCCGGCAACGCCCGCCCTCGACCAGCAGGTCGAGGGCGAAGGTGTGCTCCCGGACCTCGGCGGCGGTGGCCCGGGCGGCGGCGACCAGGGCTCGCTCGACCTCGACCCCCGTGGCCGCCCCACCGGCGTGGACGATGCGGGCCTCGGAGTGGCCGCCCTCCAGGGCGAGGGACAGCTCGCCGCCGGCGTCCCGGTCGAAGACGGCACCGAAGGCGATGAGCTCGTGCACCCGGCGGGGGCCCTCGTCGACCAGCACCCGGACGGCGGCGGAGTCGCAGAGGTCGGCGCCGGCCTCGAGGGTGTCGGAGATGTGCAGGTCGAGGGAGTCGGGGTCCTCGTCGAGCACGGCGGCCACGCCCCCCTGGGCCCAGCGGGTGGTGGCCTGGTCGAGGACGCCCTTGGTCAACAGCCCGACCCGCAGCCCCATGGGCCCGGCGGCCCGCACCGCGGCGGACAGGCCCGCCACCCCGCTGCCCAGGACGAGCAGGTCCAGCTCGGCGTCGGCGTGCACCGGTCGGACGCTATGCCGGGACGACCAGCTCGACGTTGTCGAGCAGACGAGGACGGCCCACCTGGGCGGCGGTGAGGAGCCGGTAGACCCCGGGGGCCAGCTCGCCCTCGGCCGGGGCCAGGGTGGCGGGGTCGACCAGGGCGACGTAGTCGAGGGCGGCCCGGGGCTCGGCGGCGATGACCTCGGCGACCAGCGTCCGCAGGGCGTCGGCGTCGCGTTCGCCGGCGGCGGCCGCCGCCACCCCGTTGAGCAGGGCCCGGTGCAGCACGGTGGCCGCCTCGCGCTCCTCGGGGTCCAGGTAGACGTTGCGGCTGGACAGGGCCAGGCCGCCGGGCTCGCGCACGATGGGACAGCCCACCACCTCGACGGGCAGCGACAGGTCGGCGGCCATGCGCCGGACCACGGCGAGCTGCTGGAAGTCCTTCTCGCCGAAGTAGGCCCGGCAGGGCCCGGCGATGGCGAAGAGCTTGGCCACCACCGTGGCCACGCCGTCGAAGTGCGTCGGGCGCGAGCGACCCTCCATGGCCGCGGTGATGCGGTCGACGTGCACGTCGGTGAGCACGTCGCCGCCCGGGTACATCTCGCTCACCGGCGGGGCGAAGACCGCCTCGGCCCCGGCCGCCTCAGCCCGGTCGCGGTCGGCGTCGAGGGTGCGGCGCTGCTGCTGGTGCTGGGGTAGGCGTCGAGGTCCTCGCCCTCACCGAACTGGAGC
>CAYTJS010000325.1:2769-4085 GCA_964438115.1 uncultured Iamiaceae bacterium | reverse complement strand
ATCGCCGACATGCTCACGCGGATCCGCAACGCCAACGTGGCGATGCACGACGACGTGAGCATGCCCAGCTCCAAGCTCAAGGAGGCCCTGGCGGCCGTCCTCGAGCAGGAGGGCTACATCCGCTCGTTCCGCGTCGAGCAGGAGGAGGGCAGGCCCTCCAAGACGCTGATCATCGAGATGAAGTACTCCGACGCCCGCGAGCGGGTGATCACCGGCATCCGTCGCGTGTCCAAGCCCGGCCTCCGCGTCTACTCCAAGGCCGACTCGGTCCCCCGTGTGCTCGGGGGGCTCGGGGTGGCCGTCGTCTCCACCAGCAAGGGACTCCTCACCGACCGCGAGGCTCGCAGCCAGCGCGTCGGTGGCGAGGTCCTCTGCTACGTCTGGTAGGGGGTCGAGATGTCACGAGTGGGACAGGCCCCCATCACCGTGCCCGCCGTGGTCGAGGTGACCGTGGACGGCGCCGAGGTGACGGTGAAGGGCCCCAAGGGGACCCTCACCCGCACCCTGCCCGACGTCCTGTCGGTCACCCTCGAGGACGGGGTGCTGACCGTCGCCCGGGCCGACGAGGAGCGGGAGAGCCGGGCCCTGCACGGGCTGTTCCGGTCGCTGCTCGCCAACATGGTCACCGGGGTCACCGACGGCTACCGCCGCGGCCTCGAGATCGTCGGCGTCGGCTACCGGGCCACCGCCCAGGGCGACCGCGCCCTCGAGCTGGCCGTCGGCTTCAGCCACCCGGTCCGCATCGAGGCCCCCGAGGGGATCACCTTCGAGGTGCCCTCCAACACCCGCATCGACGTGATCGGCATCGACAAGGAGAAGGTGGGCCAGGTGGCCGCCGACATCCGGGCCGTTCGCAAGCCCGAGCCCTACAAGGGCAAGGGCATCCGCTACCAGGACGAGGTCGTGCGCCGGAAGGCCGGCAAGGCCGCCTCGGCCGGCTAGGGACAGGAAGAGAGCCATGGCAGCCAACGCCAGCAAGCGCAACGCCCGGCAGCGCCGGCACCTGCGCGTCCGCAAGAAGGTCAAGGGCACGGCCGAGCGGCCGCGCCTGGCCGTCTACCGGTCCAACCGCCACATCAGCGCCCAGGTCATCGACGACCGCACCGGGACCACCGTGGCCGCCGCCTCCACCTACGAGGCCGCGGTGACCGGGTCCACCGGCAACAAGGAGGCCGCCGCCGAGGTGGGTCGCCTGGTGGCCGAGCGGGCCAAGGCCGCTGGTGTCTCCGCCGTGGTCTTCGACCGTGGCGGCAACCTCTACCACGGCCGCGTGGCCGCCGTGGCCGACGCCGCCCGCGAGGGCGGACTGGAGTTCT
>CAYTJS010000325.1:0-2669 GCA_964438115.1 uncultured Iamiaceae bacterium | reverse complement strand
GCATGAGCAACTACCAGCGAGACCAGGCCAGCAACCCGCGGGCCTCGGGCGACCCCCAGCTGCGGGAGTCGCGGGTCATCGACATCAACCGCGTGGCCAAGGTCGTGAAGGGCGGTCGGCGCTTCTCGTTCACCGCCCTGGTGGTCATCGGCGACGCCAACGGCCGGGTCGGCCTGGGCTACGGCAAGGCCAAGGAGGTGCCCCTCGCCATCCAGAAGGGCACCGAGGAAGCCCGCCGCAACCTCTTCGACGTACCCATGGCCGGGAGCACGATCGTGCACCCGATCCTGGGGGAGTGGGGCGCCGGGCGCGTCCTGCTGAAGCCCGCTGCCCCCGGTACCGGCGTGATCGCCGGCGGCGCGGCCCGGGCCATCCTCGAGGAGGCCGGCATCCACGACGTGCTGTGCAAGTCGCTGGGCTCGGCCAACCACATCAACGTGGCCCGGGCGACCATCGCCGGCCTCCAGGCGCTGCGCCGCCCCGACGAGGTGGCCAAGCTGCGGGGCCTGCCCGCCGACACCTTCGTGCCCAAGGGCCTGCTGGCCGCCTACGAGGCGACCCGGAAGGGCGGGGTCCCCGGCGCGGCCCGCCCCCAGCCCGGTGAGACCGGGGCGGCGTGATGGCCGATCTCAAGGTCACCCAGGTCCGGTCCGCCATCGGGACCAAGCCCAAGACCCGCGGCACCCTGCGGGCCCTGGGCCTGCGCGGCATCGGCCAGTCCAACGTGCTGCCCGACCGTCCCGAGATCCAGGGCATGCTCCGCAAGGTGACCCACCTGGTCACCATCGAAGAGGCCACCAGCGAGGACGAGGCATGAAGATCCACGACCTGCAGCCCGCCGAGGGCTCGCGCCAGGCGAAGAAGCGTGTCGGTCGCGGCATCGGCGGCAAGGGCGGCAAGACCGCCGGCCGCGGCACCAAGGGCCAGCGCGCCCGTGGCACCATCCCCGTCGGCTTCGAGGGTGGTCAGCTCCCGCTGTACAAGCGGGTGCCCAAGCAGCGTGGCTTCAACAACCCGTTCCGGGTCGAGTACCAGGCCATCAACCTCGACACCATCGAGGCGTCCGGCCTCGACGAGGTCACCGTCGACGCCCTGCGCGACAAGGGCCTGGTCGGCAAGGGCGCCCTGGTGAAGGTGCTGGGCCGGGGCGAGCTGTCCCGCCCGGTCGCCGTCAAGGTCCACGCCGTCTCCAAGTCGGCCGAGGCCGCCATCACCGGGGCCGGGGGTAGCGTTGAGCTGGTCCCGCTGCCGTGGGGTGACCGGCGTCCGCCCGCCAAGGGCAACGCCCACACCAACCGGTAGCGACCCGGTCGCCGCACCGACCCGCCCACCCCACCACGGCCACAGGAGCATCGGCGCGAAGTGGACAAGTTCCTCAACGTCTTCCGCATCCCGGACCTGCGCAACAAGGTCCTGTTCACGCTGCTGATGATCGGCCTGTACCGGTTCGGGGCCTACGTCCCGGTGCCGGGCATCGATCTCGACGCCGTGTCCACCCTGCGCGACCAGGCCGAGGAGGGCGGTGTCCTCGGATTCCTGTCGCTGTTCTCCGGCGGGGCCCTCACCCAGTTCGCCGTGTTCGCGCTGGGGATCATGCCCTACATCACGGCGTCGATCATCATGCAGATCCTCACCGTGGTGATCCCCAAGCTCGAGCAGTGGCAGCAGCAGGGGGCGGTGGGCCAGCGCAAGATCACCCAGTGGACCCGCTACGTCACGGTGGGTATCGCGGTGATGCAATCCACCGGCCTGGTGTTCCTGTTCCACAACGGCGGCGGCGGCTTCTTCGCCAACGTCTCCACCAACCTCGACCTGGTGCCCGAGTTCACCGTCGGCCGGGTGATGCTCATCGTGCTCACCCTCACCGCCGGCACCGCCCTCATCATGTGGATGGCCGAGCTCATCACCCAGCGGGGCATCGGCAACGGCATGTCGATCCTGATCTTCACCTCCGTGGTCAGCTCGTACCCGAGCTACCTGAGCCGGGTGCGGGCCGAGGCCGGCGTCGGCGCCATGGTCGGCGTGCTCGTCATGTTCGTCCTGCTGACCGTGGCCATCGTCTTCGTCGAGCAGGGCCAGCGCCGCATCCCGGTGCAGTTCGCCAAGCGGGTGGTCGGCCGGCGCATGTACGGCGGCCAGAGCACCTACATCCCGCTGAAGGTGAACCAGTCCGGCGTCGTGCCCATCATCTTCGCCAGCTCGGTGCTCTACCTGCCGTTGCTGCTCTCGAACGTGCTGCCCGCCGACGGCTGGGGGGCTTCGGTCCAGGCGTGGATCAACGACAACCTGGTCAACCACCTGAGCCCGTTCTACATCCTGCTCTACGGCCTGCTGATCATCGGCTTCGCCTACTTCTACACGGCGATCACCTTCGACCCGGCCCAGCAGGCCGACACCATCCGCAAGCAGGGTGGCTTCATCCCGGGCATCCGCCCGGGGCCCCAGACCGAGCGCTACCTGGCCAAGATCCTGAGCCGCATCACCCTCCCCGGCGCCCTCTTCATCGCCGGTGTGGCCCTGGTGCCGTCGCTCTTCCTGGCCGCCATCCTGCCGTCGGGCAGCTCGACGATCTTCGCCTTCTCCGGCACCTCGGTGCTGATCGGTGTCGGCGTGGCCCTCGAGACGATGAAGCAGATCGACAGCCAGCTGATGATGCGCAACTACGAGGG
>CAYTJS010000324.1:0-4113 GCA_964438115.1 uncultured Iamiaceae bacterium | reverse complement strand
GCTTGCGGCGCACGGCCTCGGTGAGCTGGCCGCCCTCCTCGTAGCCCACGTAGCCGGGGGGTGAGCCCACCAGGCGGCTGACCGTGTGCTTCTCCATGTACTCGGACATGTCGAGGGAGATGAGGGCGTCCTCGTCGCCGAAGAGGAACTCGGCCAGCGTCTTGGCCAGCTCGGTCTTGCCCACGCCGGAGGGGCCCAGGAAGATGAACGAGCCGCTGGGGCGCTTGGGGTCCTTCAGGCCGGCCCGGGTGCGGCGGATCGACTGCGAGACCGCCTTGATGGCGTCCTCCTGGCCGATCACCCGCTTGTGGAGCTCGTCCTCCATGCGCAGGAGCTTGGCCGTCTCCTCCTCGGTGAGCTTGTAGACGGGGATGCCCGTCCAGATGCTCAGGACCTCGGCGATGGCCTCCTCGTCGACCTCGTCGAAGAGGTCCACGCCGGCCGCCTTGATCTCGGTCTCCTTCTCGGCCCGCCGGTCGAGCAGCTCCTTCTCCTTGTCGCGGAGGGCGGACGCCTCCTCGAAGCGCTGCTCCTCGACCGCCACCTTCTTCTGGCGTACGACGTCGGCGATCTCGGCCTCGATCTCCTTGTAGTCCTCCGGCGTCTTCATGCGCTTCATGCGCAGGCGCGAGCCGGCCTCGTCGATGAGGTCGATGGCCTTGTCGGGCAGGTGCCGGTCGGAGATGTAGCGGTCGGCCAGGTTGGCCGAGGCCACCACCGCCTGGTCGGTGATCGTGACCCGGTGGTGCTCCTCGTAGCGGTCCCGGAGGCCCTTCAGGATCTCGATGGTGTGGGCGACCGTCGGCTCCTCGACCTTGATCGGCTGGAAGCGCCGCTCGAGGGCGGCGTCCTTCTCGAGGTGCTTGCGGTACTCGTCGAGGGTGGTGGCGCCGATGGTCTGCAGCTCGCCCCGGGCCAGCATCGGCTTCAGGATCGAGGCGGCGTCGATGGCGCCCTCGGCGGCCCCGGCCCCGACCAGGGTGTGGAGCTCGTCGATGAAGAGGATGATGTCGCCGCGGGTGCGGATCTCCTTCAGCACCTTCTTCAGGCGCTCCTCGAAGTCGCCGCGGTAGCGGGAGCCCGCCACCAGGGCGCCGAGGTCGAGGGTGTAGAGCTGCTTGCCCACGATGGTCTCGGGCACGTCGCCGTTGGCGATGGCCTGGGCCAGGCCCTCGACGATGGCCGTCTTGCCCACGCCGGGCTCGCCCACCAGCACCGGGTTGTTCTTGGTGCGGCGGGAGAGGACCTGCATGACCCGCTCGGTCTCGCGCTCGCGTCCGATCACGGGGTCGAGCTTCTTCTCGGCGGCCAGCTGGGTCAGGTTGCGGCCGAACTGGTCGAGGACCAGCGAGCCGGACTGCTGGCTCTGCTCGGAGCCCTGGCCGGCGGTGGCGCCCGCCTTCTCGCCCTGACCGGAGCCGGAGTAGCCCGACAGGAGCTGGATGACCTGCTGGCGCACCCGCGAGAGGTCGGCACCCAGCTTGACCAGCACTTGGGCGGCCACGCCCTCGCCCTCCCGGATGAGGCCGAGGAGGATGTGCTCGGTGCCGATGTAGTTGTGGCCGAGCTGGAGCGCCTCGCGCAGGGACAGCTCGAGCACCTTCTTGGCGCGGGGGGTGAAGGGGATGTGGCCCGACGGCGACGAGCCGCCCTGGCCGATGATCTCCTCGACCTGGGTGCGGACGGCCTCGAGGCTGATGCCCAGGTGCTCGAGGGCCTTGGCGGCGACGCCCTCGCCCTCGTGGATCAGCCCGAGGAGGATGTGCTCGGTGCCGATGTAGTTGTGGTTGAGCAGCCGCGCCTCTTCCTGCGCCAGCACGACCACTCGACGAGCCCGGTCAGTGAACCGTTCGAACAAGATGCTCCTCCCGCAATGGGGGGTCTCCGGATGATCGAGTCTACCGACGACCCTCACCACCGCACGTCGGTCGTTCGGCCCACCCGCCAAGGGGTTCGGTGCAGAAGGACTGGGTCGACAGGCCCGGCAACGGTCGGCGGGGGCCCCGTGTTCCCGCCCCGGCTGTGGCGTGGGTCACCCTCGGTGGTGCCGGGCTACCGGATCGCGCCGATTACCGCATAGGGTCGGCCCGTGGCCGGGAACCCCCTCGCCAGCCTGCCCGGCATGGCCGACAACCTCACCCGGGTGGAGACGCGCCTGGTCGAGTGGGTCCAGGCCGACGACGCCTTCCTCACCGAGGTCGCCAGCCACCTGATCTCGGCCGGTGGCAAGCGGGTCCGACCGGCCCTCACCATCGCCGCCGCCCTGTCGGGCGAGGCCGACCCCGGCGCCGCCAGCGAGGACTCGGTCCTCGGCGGGGTCTCGGTCGAGCTGGTGCACCTGGGCTCGCTCTACCACGACGACGTGATGGACGACGCCACCACCCGGCGCACCGTCGAGAGCGTCAACGCCCGGTGGGGCAACCTCAAGGCCATCCTCGCCGGCGACTTCCTCCTGGCCCGGGCGTCGGAGATCGCCGCCGGCCTGGGCACCGAGGTCGCCGCCCTCCTCGCCGCCACCATCGCCAAGCTGTGCGAGGGCCAGGTGCGCGAGCTGCAGGACGCCTACCAGGTGGGTCGCACCGAGGAGGCCTACCTGGCCTCCATCGAGGGCAAGACCGCCGCCCTGTTCTCCTCCTCCTGCCGCATCGGCGGGCTGGTGGCCGGCTTCGACGCCGACCGGGTCGACGCCCTCACCCGCTTCGGCCACAACTACGGCATGGCCTTCCAGGTCATCGACGACGTGCTCGACGTGGTGGCCAGCTCCGAGCAGCTGGGCAAGCCCGCCGGCCACGACCTGGTCGAGGGCGTCTACACGCTGCCGACCATCCGGGCCCTGCAGGGCCAGGCCGGCGACGACCTGGCCGCCCTGCTCGGCCGCCCCCTCGAGCCCGAGGAGGTCGACAAGGTGCTGGGGATCCTGCGCGGCGACGGTGCCGTGGACGAGGCCCTGGTCGAGGCCCGGGCCTTCGTCGACGCCGGCCGGGCCGCCCTCGACGACCTCGGCCCCTCCCCCGTGGTCGACGCCATGGCCGCCGCCAGCGACGTGCTGGTGGCCCAGATCGCCGAGTACTCCCGCTAGCGGCGAGGCCGCCGGTCAGGCGGCGGGGAGGCGACGCACGACGCCGTCGGCCTCGGCGGTGACGGTGTCGAGGAAGGTGCGCACGGTCTCGTTGAAGACCCCGGCGTGCTCGAACATGAACCCGTGGGCGCCGCCGCGCACCACGGCGAGGAGGCTGCCGGGGATGGCCTCGGCGATCTCCTCGGCGTCACCCATGGGCGTGAGCACGTCCTGGCTGCCCACGATCACGAGCGTCGGGGCGGTCACGTGGACGAGCTGGTCGCGCAGGGTCTCGTCGGCGCCGAGGATGGCGTCGACCTGGGCGGCGAAGGCGTGGGCCTCGACGTTGAGGGCCAGGCCGCCGAAGAGGGTCATGGCCGGCCAGAAGCGGCGTAGGGACCGGGGCCCGACCAGCCACTTGGCGTTGTCGCGGGCGAAGGCGTGCATGCCGCCGGCCAGGGCGGTGTCGCGCCAGCCCGCCAGCAGCTCGCGCCGCCAGGGGTGGTGGCGGGAGGCGGTGCAGGCGAGGGTCAGCGAGCGGACCCGGTGGGGGTGCAGGACCCCGAGGATCTGGCTGATGACCCCGCCCATCGAGGCGCCCATGACATGCGCCGAGGCCCAGCCGGCGTGGTCCATGGCGGCCAGCACGTCCTCGGCCATCTGGTTGAGGTCGTAAGGGCCGGGCGGGTGGTCGGACTCGCCCACGCCCCGGTTGTCGACGAGCAGGAGGCGGTAGCGCCGGCCCAGGCTGCCCCGCTGACGGAGCCAGCCCCGGCGGTCGGCGCCGAGACCCTGGATGAGGACCAGCGGCTCACCGTCCTCGGCCCCGTAGAGCTCGTAGGCGATCCGGGTCCCGTCCCCGGCGGTCGCAACTGGCACCACCCGTGACGTTACTCGCCGGCCAACCCCCGATGAACTCCCGCGAGCACCCACCCCTCCCGTTCTGGTCGCTGGATCTGACGCTCACCGCCCAATGGCTGCTGCCAGAACGAGGACCCAACCGTTCTGGTCGCTGGATCTGACGCTCACCGCCCAATGGCTGCTGCCAGAACGAG
>CAYTJS010000323.1:0-4121 GCA_964438115.1 uncultured Iamiaceae bacterium | reverse complement strand
CGTCGTCGAAGGTCGGGCGGGCCGGGTCGCTGCGGCCGATGAGCAGGGCCCCCGTCACGGTCGTGGCCGTTCCCACCGGCACGGTGAGGTGGGCGGTGGCCCCGAGCGTCAGCAACAGCTCCCGGGCCCGGGGCGCCACCCCGAACCGGTCCATCGTGGCCTCGTCGATCGGTCCGAGGATCACGGCCCGGCGCCGGACGGCCACGTCGCTCACCGAGCCCGCCTCGTCGTCGGCCAGGCGGTGGACCTCCCGCAGTTCCCGCAGGACGGACCGACGAGCGGGGTCGGCGTGGTCGAGGGCCAGGATGCGCACCCCGCCGCCGTCCTCGACCTGCTCGATCGAGGCGTAGTCGGCGAAGGCGGGCACCAGCAGGTCCACCACGGCCCGGGCCCGGGCCCCGGCGCCGACCTCGCGCTCGAGGGCGGCGGCCACGTCGGCCAACAGCTCGGCCCGGGCCCGGCCCGCCGCCTCGCGGCGCCGGAGCCGACGCTCCCGTTCGAGGAGCAGGGCCCGGCCGACGGCCTGACCGACCTGGTCGGCCACCGTCGTGGCCAGGGAGCGGGCGGCGGCGTCGCGGGGGGTCGGCGTCGGGTCGGCCAGGGCCAGGGCCCCGACGAGACGGCCCTCCGAGCGCAGGGGCAGGGCCCCGCCCGAGCCGATGCCCACCGAGGCCAGCACCGACACCAGTCCGGGCAGCACGTCGACGAGGTCGTCGGGGTGGGCGTAGAAGAGCGGCTGACCGGTGCGGACGGCGTGGGTCGTGGGCAGGTCGGCGTCGCGCAGGACCGTCCGGTAGGCGTGGGCGTCGGGCAGGGGTGGGGTCGTCACCACCACCTCGAGGCCGTCCTCGTCGCCGGCGAAGAGGCCGACCCCGGCACTGGACAGCAGGTCCGGGGCCTCCGCGGCCACCACCTGGCCCACCTCGTCGAGGCTCGTGGTGGCGGCCAGACGGGTGGTGAGATCCTGGATGCGGGACAGGTCGTCGCGGGCCCGGCGGTCGGCCCGGCCGGCGGCGGTGGCCAGTTCCCGCTCGTGGACCTCGACGGCGAAGAACCAGGAGGTCAGGATGACCGCGGCCAGGTACAGCTGGGCGATCGCGAGGCGGGTCGTCTCGGCCAACGCCGGGTCGGCGAAGGGCCCCCGACCCGAGGCGGTCGCCAGGTTGGCCGTGACCGCCACCGTCGCCGCGGCCACCGCGACGGCGGGGACCCCCCGCCGGTAGCCGAGCCACAGCATGAAGGGGGCGATCACGAAGGCCACCGGCTGGGACAGGTTCCAGAAGACCACGACGGCAGCCACGAGGACGAGCAGGCCGAGCCCCACCACCTCGCCGTCACGGGCCAGGCGGGCCCGGTTGGCGGGGTCGGCCAGCACGACGAGTGGCGCCCCGATGGCCAGGGCGCCGATGGCGTCGCCGCCCCACCAATGGCCGACGTCGATGAGGTAGGGAGCCGTGCCGTCGAGGGCCAACGCCCCGATCAGGCCCGCCACCGCGGACCCCACCACCACGACGAACAGCCAGAACCAGGCCATGTCCCTACGACGCCCGAGGTCGATGGTCGGGCAGCGGGCCAGCAGCAGGCGCACCCCCACCCACGGGCCGACCGTGCGGGCGGCGGCGGCGGCCAGCGCCGCGCCCGCCGGGCACCCCAGCAGGAGGACGGCGGTGACCTCCACCACCGCCGCCGGCACCAGCACCCACACCCACCGGCCGCGGGGCACGAGGATCAGGGCGGCGACCACGATCCCCGCCGCCGGGGAGAAGGCGACGGCGGTGTCGACGGCTCCGAAGAGCCCGACGGTGACCAAAGTGGCCGCGGCGTAGGCGACGGCCACCACCAGGGCCACGAGCCAGGGCGGCGACCCGGTGACGGGGCCGCGGCCGGACACGGCACCCTCCACGCCCACCGGTGCACCCACCGCGGTCAACCTACCGGTCGGGCGCTCCGGTGGTCCCCGACGGACCCGCCGGACTCAGCGGGGCGGACGGGTCGTGCCCCGATAGAGCACGACGGACTGCTTCACCGGGACGAGGTCCCGCCGGTACTGGCGATGGGTCTCCTCCACCGCCTCGGAGGCCTGGCGGGAGAGGCGCTCGATCTCACCCTGGAGGCGCTCGATCTCGGCCTCCAGCTCGAGGATGCGCCGGACCCCCTCCAGGTTGTGGCCCTCGGCGGTCAGGGTCTGGATGCGGGCCAGGAGGGCGATGTCCTCGTCGCTGTACCGGCGGCTCCCGCCCTGGGTCCGGGCCGGCTCGAGCAGGCCCTTGCGCTCGTAGATGCGCAGGGTCTGCGGGTGCATCCCCGCCAGCTCGGCGGCCACCGAGATCACGTACACGGCCCGGGTGCGGTCCTTCACCTCACACTCCCAGATGCGCTCGGGGCGACTCGTCGGTCGCGTCGGCCAAGGCTTCGACGGCCTTTCGCTCTGCTGCCGAGAGCCGTTGCGGAACGGCCACCTCGACGGTGACCAGGAGGTCGCCGGTGCCGGAGGCCGAGGTGGCCCCCCGGCCCTTGACCTTGAACGTGCGCCCGCTGCTGGTGCCCGCCGGGATGCGGATCGTCACCGGCTCGCCCGTGAGCGTGGGGACCTTGACGTCGGCCCCCAGGGCCGCCTCGGCGAAGGTCACCGGGAGAGTGATGGTCAGGTTGCGGCCCCGGCGCCCGAAGAGCTGATGACCGCCGACGTGCACGACGACGTAGAGGTCGCCGGGCGGTCCGCCGTTGCGGCCGGGCCCACCTCGGCCCTTGAGGCGGATGCGCTGGCGGTCGGTGACCCCGGCGGGGATCTTGACCTTGACCGTGCGCGGGCGGCGCTCGACGCCGGAGCCGCCGCAGGTGTGGCAGGGGTCGTCGACGACCATGCCGCCACCGGCGCAGCGGGGGCAGGGCTGGCTGAACGAGAACAGGCCCTGGTTCTCGTCGATCACCCCGCGGCCGGCGCACTGCGGGCAGACGATGACGTCGCTGCCGGGCTCGGCCCCGTTGCCCCGGCAGGTCGAGCACACGGCGTCACTCACCAGGTGGACCGAGGTGGTCACACCGGCCAGGGCGTCCTCGAAGGTGAGGTGCAGCTCGGTCTCGAGGTCGCGGCCCCGGACCGGGCCGGTGGGACGGCCGCCCCCGCCGGGACCGCGTCGGCGCCCGTGTTGAAGCCGCCGAAGCCCCCGGGACCGCCGGGGCCGCCCCCGCCGAAGCCGCCGCCCAGGGGACCCAGGCGCCGGACCTCGTCGTACTTCTTGCGCTTCTCGGCGTCGCCGACCACGTCGTAGGCGGCCGAGATCTCCTTGAAGCGCTCCTCGGCGGCGGCGTCACCCCGGTTGGCGTCGGGGTGGTTCTCGCGGGCCAGCCGTCGGTAGGCCTTGGTGATGGCCTTCTGGTCGGCCTCCGGGGACACGCCCAGGACCGCGTAGTAGTCCTTCTCGAACCACTCCCGCTGGGCGTCCATCGCCTACCCCCGCACGCGGACCATGGCGGGGCGCAGGACGCGACCCTTCCACGTGTAGCCGGCCCGCAGGACCTCGGCCACGACGGGGCCGCCGTCGCCCTCCTCGTGGGTGACCGCCTCGTGGACCGTGGGGTCGAAGGGTTCGTCCTGGGCCGGCACGGGGTCGAGGCCCTGGCGGGCCAAGGCCTCGAGGAGGGCCTTGGCCACCGGCTCGACCGAGGCGTCGCCGTGGGCCACGGCGGCGTCGCAGGCGTCGAGGACGGGCAGCAGCTCGCGGGCCAGGGCCTCGGTGGCCCGCTCGGCCCACTCCTCCTGCTGCTTCTGCACCCGCTTGCGGTAGTTCTCGAAGTCGGCCTGGAGGCGTCGGAGCTGGTCGAGGTACTCGTCCCGCTCGCCGGCCACCGTGGCCAGCTCGTCCAGGTCCTCCTCGACCACGTCGGCGGCGTCCTCGACGGGATCGTCCTCGGCCCCCTCGGTGGCCGCCGCCGGGTCCTCGGGCGCGGCCCTCGCGACGGACTCGGGCTCGGCGGGCTCGGCGTGGTCGGCGGGCTCGGCGTGGTCGGCGGGCTCGGCCGGGTCGGCCGGCTCGGGCGCACGTGGCGGGGTCACGTTCACGTAGGGCTTGGCCGCCCCGGGGCGGGCGTCGACCACCCGGCCCGGGGTCGGGTCGTCG
>CAYTJS010000322.1:0-4130 GCA_964438115.1 uncultured Iamiaceae bacterium | reverse complement strand
CGGCGGTGCGGCCGGCGCTTCCTTCGGTGCCTCGGCGGCGGGGGCCGGGGGCGGGGGGTCGACACCACCCAGTGGGTCGGCGTGCTCCTTGCGGCCCCGTAGGCCGGGCCAGAACAGCAGCAGGAGGAAGAGGGCGGCGAAGGGCAGGGCGGGACGCAGGCCCTGGGACAGGATCGAGCCCCGGGGCAGCCAGGTGTAGAGGAGCTGGTAGCCGATGCCCAGGGCGATGCCGCCCACCAGGGTCATGGGGATCGACGACAGCGAGCCGAAGGCGGCGGCGGCCATGGCGGCGATGAGCAGGAAGAGGAAGTTCTCGTTGTTGACCTGGGAGAAGAGGGGGGCGAGCAGGACGCCGGCCAGGCCGGCGAAGAGGCTGGAGAGCACCCAGGCGAAGGTCGAGATGCGGTCGGCGTTGATGCCGGCCAGCTCGGTCATGCGGGGGCTCTCGACGGTGGCCCGCATGCGCAGGCCGAGCTGGGACCACCGGAACAAGGCGGTCAGGGCGCCGACGGCGAGCACGGTCACGACGATGGTCGCCACCTGGTTGCCGTCGATGGCGTAGTCGCCGAACCGGTAGATGGTGGGCTGGCCGATCTCGTCGGTGGTGGGCCAGATCCCCTTCACGCCGAAGCTGGCGCCGCCGCCGAACCAGAGCTTGGTGATCTCGGGGATGGCGACGAGGAGGCCGAGGGTGGTGACCAGCTTGGCGATGGACCGGGCCCCCCGCAGGTGGCGGAACAGTGCCCGGTCGAGCACCCAGCCGAGCAGAGGGGCGACGACCAGCACCGAGAGGGCCAAGGCGGCCCAGATGGGCCACTCGTGGCGGACCCGGGTGTCGTAGTAGACGGCGGCAGAGACGAACGCCTGGGCCCCGAAGGCCAGGTTGAACACGCCGGCGGTGCGGTACGTGAGCACCAGGCCCACCGCCAGCAGGGCGAATACGCACCCGATGGGCGCGCCGCCGATGATCGCGTTCAGGAGGTCGGTCACGTCATCCGGGCGGCCAGGGTCCCGCCGTCACCCGACCCTCAGCCCCGCACGACGGGCGTCTCGGGGATCTCGGCGGCCTCCGTGTCGAAGCAGAGGAACGGCTCGCCGGGGGCGCCGAAGTCGGGGACGAACTCGTCCCCGTCGATGCGCAGCAGCGACGAGCACTGCTCGCCGGGCAGTCCGGTGTGCTCGACCGTCCAGTCGAGGCCGGCCAGGATGCCCTGGGCCGTGTAGTCGGTGAGCTGGTTGAGCCCGTCGACGACGGCCTGCTGGCTGAACTCGGGCCCGGCGGCCCGCAGGCCGGTGACGAACATGTCGGCGGCCAGCCAGCCGCCCAGGCTCAGCTCCCCGACGGGGGCCCCCGTCTGCTCCATCCAGTCGAGGTAGGTGGTGAGGCCCTCCGGCGGGTCCTCCATCTCGAAGGGGGTGAACTGGGTCAGGACGTAGGAGCCCTGGAACAGGTCGCCGCTCTCCTCGAGGAAGTTGTAGTCGTAGCCGTTGGGCAGGTACTGGATGGCGTCGAGCTCCTGGCGGCGCATCTCCTGCTGGAGCGTGGTCACGCCGTTGAAGTCCATGCAGGTGGTGACCAGGTCGACCCCGGCCTCCTTCATGTCCCGCACCTGGGCGCTCATGTCGGGGATGCCGTAGGGGAGGCTGGCGTCGACGAAGGCCACTTCGGCGGTGGGGTAGGTGGCGAAGCTGTTCTCGATTCCCTCGGCGCAGGTGGCCGACTGGGGCACGTCGTAGGCCAGCACGCCGATCGTCGTGCGGTCCAGCTCCTGGGCCAGCCAGGGCAGCAGCGCCCCGGCGCAGGTGAAGCAGAGGTAGCCGCGGGTGCCGAAGAGGTTGTCGCCCTCGGACCACTCCTCCTGGATGTTCCAGCCGAAGGTGGGCATGCCGGCGTCGACGAGGAGGTCGGCGCCGGAGAAGTCGAGGGTGGCGACGGGCAGGACGGCGAAGAGGTCCTGGGTGAGCAGGCTCTGGACGTCCTCCCGGTTCTCGAAGCCGGTGTTGTCGTCCTCCTGGGCGACCAGCTCCAGCTCCCGGCCGTAGATGCCGCCGGCGTCGTTGACGTAGTCGAAGTAGGCCTGGACCCCGTCGAAGGCCTCGCCGTAGGGGCCGCCGATGGGGTTGGTGACCGAGGCGACGCCGCCGACCCGGATGGTCGAGTCGTCGACGCCGGGCGCGTCGACGGGCACGTTCTCGTCGATGGGGAGGGCCAGCACCTCCTCGTAGGTGAGGGGCCCGTCACCCCCCGCCGCCGTGGTCGAGGCCCCGGACTCGCCGTCGTCGGAAGCGTTGCTGCAGGCGCCGGCCAGCAGGGCCAGGAAGGCCACCACCACGGCGATACGTCGACCGTTCACGTCCATCCCCCCGATGTGTCCCCGATCGGTGCCGGGACCTTACACCCGCCCCGCGGGAGGTGACGTTCGTGTCAGGTACGGGCGTCGGCGCCGAACAGCGCCCGCTGGGCGGCGGTGGCCAGCAGGTCGGTGACGGGGTCCTCGCCGCTGCGCACCAGCCGGGTGGCGGTGAAGTAGCTGAGGCGCTCGACCATCGCCACCAGGGCCAGGGCGGCCACGTCGGGATCGATCCCGGACACCCCGGCGGCCCGGATCCGGTCGGCCAGGCGGGCCGCGACGTGGCCGAGGACGTCGGTGCCGAGCTGCCCCGTCGCCGAGCCGTCCTGCTCGGCCACGGTCCAGGCCAGGATGACGGCGCCGTGCCGGTCGTAGACCTCACGGAACCGGGCGACCCAGGCGGCCAGCGCCGCCCGGCCGTCGGCGCCGGGGGTGAGCGGGCCCAGCTCGTCGGCCACGGCAGCCAGGTCGGCGGCGGCCTCGGCGGCCAGGGCCGCGAACAGGTCCTCCTTCGACGAGAAGTAGCGGTAGAAGGTGCCGTGCGAGGTGGCGGCGGCCCGGACCACGTCGTCGACCCGGGTGGCGTGCAGGCCCTGCCGGCCGACGACCTCGGCTCCCGCCGCGAGGAGGCGGCCCATCGTCTCGCGCCCGCGGGTGCGCAGCTCGCTTCCGGCGAGGGGGCCGTCGGCCCCGACCTCCTGGTCCATCGGCCGGTGACCGTACGCCCTCGTCGGGGCCAGCGCGTACGGTCGTGGGCGTGAGCACCGCGTCGGCCCCCGCCCCCGGGCAGGCCCCGCTCGTCGCCCCGTCGGCGGCCGCCCTGTTGCGCCGGAACGCCGCCGACCCGGCCATCGGGCCCCGGCCGGCCGTGCGCGCCGGCGACCGGGTGTGGACCCACGCCGAGCTGTACGCCGAGGGCTGCCGCTACGCGGCCCTGTTCCGCGACCGGTTGCCTGCGGGGGCGCCGCCCCACGTCGGGGTGCTGGCCGACAACATCCCGGAGTACCTCTTCGCCTTCGTCGGCGCGGCCCTCGCCGGGGCCACGGTGGTGGGGCTCAACCCCACCCGGCAGGGCGAGCACCTGCTCCGCGACCTGCACCACGCCGATGTCGGCCTCGTCCTGACCGAGGCGGCCCACGACGTCGACCTCGACCCGATCCGCGATCGGCTGGGCCTGCCCGAGGGCAACGTGCTGCGGGCCGGCGCCGAGCTGGAGGCGGCGCTGCCCGGCACCGCCGCGGACCCCGGCCTCGAGCCCGACGCCGACACCCGGTGGGCGCTGATCTTCACCTCGGGCACCTCGTCGGCCCCCAAGGCGGTGATCTGCTCCCAGCGCCGGCTGCTCGTCACCGGCAACCGCATGCGCATCCTGCTCGACCTCGGTCCCGACGACGTGGGCTACGTCTGCATGCCGCTGTTCCACTCCAACGCGGTCATGGTCGGCTGGGCACCCTCGATCGTGGCCGGGGCGTCGGTGGGCCTGGCCCGCCGGTTCAGCGTGTCGGGCTGGCTGCCCGACGTACGCCGCTACGGCGCCACCTGGTTCAACTACACCGGCAAGCCGCTGTCGTACCTGGTGGCCTCGCCCGAGCAGCCCGACGACGCCGACAACCCCCTGCGGATCGCCTTCGGCAACGAGGGGGCGCCCGAGGTGGTCGAGGCCTTTGGTCGCCGGTTCGGCGTGACCGTCATCGATGCCTTCGGCGCCACCGAGGGCGGCGTCTCGGTCAACCGCGAGGAGGGCATGCCCCCGGGGGCGATGGGCCGGGCCGGCGACAC
>CAYTJS010000321.1:0-4149 GCA_964438115.1 uncultured Iamiaceae bacterium | reverse complement strand
CATCACGAGCACGATAGGTCATTCGTCCGGCGTGGCGACCGCGTTTGCACCGGTACGGGTCGCGGTGGCGGGCACGGCCCCCGAAGGCCGTGCCCGCCACCTGTCCGCAGGGTCGGCCTAGAGGTCGACCGGCAGCAGCACCCGGTTCAGGGTGTGCACGATGCCGTTGGAGGCCCGCACGTTGATCGGGGTCACCAGGCGGGGGTTGCGGAAGTCCGGATCCTTGTCCTGGAGCACGGTCGTGCCCGGCGTGTGGCGGATGCCGATCCCGGCCAGGGTCGGGAAGCGGTTGGCGGCCAGCACCCGCACCGAGCCCCGGGCACCGGGAGTCACGTGGTACTGCAGGATGGTGGTCAGGGTCGGGATGGGGTCACCGCCGCCGATGTCGGTGAGGGCGGCGACCAGGAAGTTCCAGGCGCCCTCCTCGTCGGTGAGGTCACCGGTGAAGCCGAGGTCCCGGGCGGTGCGCACGAAGCCCCGGTCCTTGGGGGCCCACACGGTCACGTCGAGACCGGGGGTGTTGAGGGTGTCGACAAGGCCGGCGGCGGTCACCGCGGCGAGCAGGACGTCGTAGTCGCCGCCCGTGGTGTCGAAGCCGCTGCCGCTCGAGGCGACGATGCCGGCGATGGTGGGGCGACTTCCGGTCGCTTCGGCGGGCGCCGGCTGGGCGCCGGCGCCGGGGGCGAAGGTGGCGGCGACGACGGCGGCGGCGGTCACCACCGCACCGAGGCCGGCGGCCAGACGCTTCTTGCTCATGGGATGTCCTCCTGGACGGTGGGAAATGGATTTAGTGGTAAATCGTTCGGACCCGGCCTCCTGGATGCAGCCCGGCGGGAAGATCGGCGGGAACGTCAGAAACGGTGCAGTTGACCCCGCCTGTTCGCCCCTCCTACCGTCCCGGCACGACGGGCGGAGCGGTCGACACCTCCTCGGCCCGCTCCCGACCGACGAACCAAGGGGCCCAACCCGTGTCCGCCGTCCCGTACCTCGCCGCCGTCACCGCCCTCGCCGGGCTGGGGCTGGCCGCCTTCTTCTACGTCCGGGTGAAGGCCGCCGACCCCGGCAACGAGACCATGCAGGAGTTGATGCTGGCCATCCAGACCGGCGCCCGGGCCTTCCTGCACCGTGAGTACCTCTGGGTCAGCGGCTTCGTCGCGGCCATGGCCGTGCTCATCGCCGTCTTCCTCGACTACGGGCTGCCCTGGGGGGCGCCCGCTTATGTCCTCGGCGCCGTGCTCTCGGCCCTGGCCGGCTTCATCGGCATGACCGTGGCCACGATGGCCAACGCCCGCACGACCCAGGCCGCCCGCCACGGTGCCCACGAGGCCCTGCCGCTCGCCTTCCGCGGCGGCGCCGTGATGGGCTTCTCGGTGGCGGGCCTCGGTCTCGTCGGCCTCGCCCTCTGCTACCTCGTCCTCGTCGTGTGGCTCGAGGTCGACGACGCCTTCGAGATCCTCACCGCCTTCGGTCTGGGTGCCAGTTCCATCGCCCTGTTCAGCCGGGTCGGCGGGGGCATCTACACCAAGGCCGCCGACGTCGGGGCCGACCTGGTCGGCAAGGTCGAGGCAGGGATCCCCGAGGACGACCCCCGCAACCCGGCCACCATCGCCGACAACGTCGGCGACAACGTCGGCGACGTGGCCGGCATGGGTGCCGACCTCTTCGAGAGCTACGCCGGCTCGATCATCGCCCCCATCGCCCTGGTCGCCTTCAGCTTCACGGCGGTCACCGAGGCCGGCGGCAGCATCGACGTGCTCGCCGTCGGCGACCTCGAGCGTCTGATCCTGTTCCCGCTCGCGGTGGCCGCCATCGGCATGGTGGCCTCGATCATCGGCGCCTTCGCCGTGCGCACCAGCGACAGCCTCGACGTCCACCAGTTGGAGAAGGCGCTGCACAAGGGCACCAACCTGGCCGCCCTGCTCACCGTGGTCGCCACCTGCGCCGCCGGCTACGGCTTCTTCGGTGATCGACCCGGCTTCGACGCCTGGTGGGGCCTGCCCCTCGCCGTCGTCGGTGGCCTCGTCGTGGGGTACGCCATCGGCCAGGTGGCCGAGTACTGGACCTCGGACCGCTTCGGCCCGGTGCGGCGCATCGCCCGCCAGTCCGAGACCGGTCCGGCCACCACCATCCTGTCGGGCATCTCGGCCGGCATGGTCTCGGTGGCGGCCTCGGTGGGCCTGATCGTGGCCGGGGTGGGCCTGGCCTACTGGGCCGGCCAGCAGGCCTTCGCCAGCGACGAGATCCTCGACGGCGGCGTCTACGGCATCGCCATCGCCGCCATCGGCATGCTCGCCACCACCGCCGTGGTGGTGAGCGTCGACGCCTACGGGCCCATCGCCGACAACGCCGGCGGCATCGCCGAGATGGCCCAGTTGCCGCCCGAGGTGCGCGAGGTCACCGACTCCCTCGACTCCCTGGGCAACACCACTGCCGCCGTGGCCAAGGGCTTCGCCGTCGGCTCGGCCGCCATGACCGCCCTGGCCCTGTTCCAGGCCTTCGATGTCGCCCTGCGGGCAGAGGGCACCACCCTCAACCTGGACCTGAGCGAGGTGCCGGTCTTCGTGGGCCTCTTCCTCGGCGCCATGCTGCCGTTCCTCTTCGCCAGCCTGACCATCGACGCCGTCGGGCGCGCCGCCAACAAGATGATCGAGGAGGTGCGCCGTCAGTTCCGGGAGATCCCGGGCCTGCGTGAGGGCGAGCCCGGGGTCCGTCCCGACTCGGCCCGCTGCGTCGACATCTCGACCCAGGCATCCCTGCGGGAGATGCTGGTGCCCGGCGGCCTGGCCATCGTGGTGCCCCTCGCCATCGGCTTCTGGTCGACCGACGCCCTCGGTGGCTTCCTCGCCGGCGCCCTGGTGACCGGCTTCGCCCTGGCCATCTTCATGGCCAACGCCGGCGGCGCCTGGGACAACGCCAAGAAGTACATCGAGGCGGGCGCCCACGGCGGCAAGGGCAGCGATCCCCACAAGGCCGCCGTGGTCGGCGACACCGTCGGCGACCCGTTCAAGGACACCTCGGGCCCGGCCATGAACATCCTGGTCAAGGTGATGACGATCGTCTCGCTGATCTTCGCCTCGGCCTTCGTCTGAGCGCCGCGCCCGGACTGGTGACCTGAAGGCAGGACCGGGCGACCGCCGACTACCGCTGGGCGGCAGCGGTGGCGGCGTCGGCCGCGGTCTGGCCGCCACCGAACCCTCCCGCCTCGTCGACGCTGATCCCCAGCGCCTCGAGCGGGTGGCGCAGGTCGTCGACATAGCCCAACGCGTACGCGCCGCGGTCGTAGCCCATGAGTCGGAGCAGGTCGACGGGCAGGGTGCGGGCCACCTCGGGCGGGGTGGAGAGGTACTGGTTCTCCTCCTGGCGCACCCACGACACGCAGTACGTCAGGTTGACCCCCATGCGCACGGCGTCGGAGCGGTTGGCGCCGCCGCCGTGGTACACCCGGCCGTTGTAGAGGAGGACCGACCCGCGGGTCATCTCGGCCGGGACACTGTCGGCGACCGTGTACCGGTGGTGGTCCTCGTCGCGGTGACTGCCCGGCACCACCCGGGTGGCGCCGTTCTCCTCGGTGAAGTCGGTGAGGGCCCAGATGGTGTTGCACTGGACGTCGTAACCGGCCGGGAACGGGAAGAAGTCGAAGGCCCACTGGTCGCGGTGCAGGGGCTGGGCCGTCTCGCCGGGACCGATGGCGATCACCTGGGTCAGGTGCACCTGGTAGCTGGTGACATGGGCCAGCACGCGATCGACGGTGCCGAGCACGAGCGGGTGGGTGACCAGCTCGCGGGCGGTGGGCGACCGCCCGATCAGGCCCCCGGTGCGCCGGGTGTGGTGCCCGCTGAAGTCGTCGGGGCCAAGCGGGGTGGCCTCGAGGTGCGGCGCCAGCTCCTCGGCCAGCCGGTCGAGGACGGCGTCGTCGACCAGGCGGTCGACGATCACGGCCCCGTCGCGGTCGAGGGCGGCCGCGACGTCCTCGGGCGCGGTGTCGGCGGGCAGGTGGGTGATGGACATGGGAGCCTCCCTGGGGTCGGTCCCGACCCCAGGGAGTCTTCCAGACGGTGACCGACCCTCAGGCGTCGGCCGTCGGGGCCCGCAGCAGCAGCACGCTGGTGGCCAGCAGCCACACCGACCAGAGGGCGAAGGCCAGGTAGA
>CAYTJS010000320.1:0-4163 GCA_964438115.1 uncultured Iamiaceae bacterium | reverse complement strand
CACCAGATGCCGGCGCCGTAGCCGAGGTGCAGGGCGGCGAAGGCGGCCGGCGCCAGGGGGGCGGCCCCGGGGTCCCGCCGGGCCTCGGCGGCGGCAGCACCGACCGTCCCCAGGCCGTAGAGCACGACGGGGCCGAGGGCGAGCAGCGGGCGGCGGGTGGCCACGCCGAGCCCGAGACCGCCGGCCAGGCCGGCCACCAGCACGGCGGGCACGAGGGCTCGTCCCGAGGGCAGGGTGCGCCGCTTCTGGGCCACCCGCACCTTGTAGAGCCCGTACTGGAAGTACTGACGCAGCGCACCCCGCAGCGTCCCCCGGCTCCAGTAGGTGGTGACGATGCTCGGGTCGAGCCAGATGCGGCCCCCCGCCTGGGTCAGGCGCAGGTTGAACTCGTCGTCCTGGTTGCGCACCAGCTCCTCGTCGAAGGTCCCGATGCGGTCGAACACGTCGCGGCGGTAGGCGCCGAAGGCCAGGGTGTCGACCTCGCGGGCCGTGGGGGCCCCGGTGCGGAAGCGGGAGCCGCCCACCCCGAGGGGGCTGCTCTGGGCCAGGGCCACCGCCCGCGCCTCGCGGGTGCGGCCGACCGTGTGGATCACCCCGCCGGCGCAGTCGGCGCCCGTCGCCAGGAGGGCGGCCACACAGCGACGGGCGTAGTCGACGGGCACCTCGCAGTGGCCGTCGACCCGGATGACCACCTCGCCACCGGCCCGGGCCAGCGCCCGGTTCAGGCCGGTGGGGACGATGTCGTCGGGGTTGTCGAGGACCGTGAGCCGGTCGTCGCCGGTGGCCAGGCGGTCGAGGATCTCGCGGGTGCCGTCGGTCGAGGACCCGTCGGCCACCAGCACCTCGAGGGCGCCCGGGTAGTCCTGGGCCAGCACGGCCCCCACCGAGTGCTCGATGAAATCGGCCTCCTGGCGTACCGGCATCACGACGGTGAGGTCGGGCCAGCGGTCGGGTTCGGGGGTGGTCACCGGGTCCCACCCCCGTCGTCGAGGTGGGACACCACGGCCCGGAACTTGCCCGCCGCGTCGCGCTCGATGGCGTCGAGCTCCTCGACGGTCACCGCCACGTCCCCGACGTGGTCGCGCACCCGGGCCACCAGCGCCTCCCGGTCCCCGTCGGTGAGCGGACGGGCGGGGACGAGGCGGAGCACGAGCCGGTCGGGGGCCTCCTGCACCACCTGGGCCTCGACCACGGGCAAGTCGGCCTTGAACAACGGATCGAGGCGGCCGAGGCGGCGACCGTCGGGGGTCACCACCACGTCGTCGTCGCGGCCCTCGACCCGGGGCAGGTGGGGGAGGCGGCGCCCGCAGCCGCAGTCGTCCCAGCGCACCGGGCCCGCCACCCGGTCACCGGTGCGGTAGCGCACCAGGGGCTGGGCCAGGTTCAGCAGACCGGTGGCCACCAGGTCGCCGGGGCCGTCGGTGGGGCGGCCGTCGCCGTCCAGGCACTCGACCACGCCCACCTCGGGCCAGAGGTGCAGGGTCCCCGCCTCGCACTCGTTGGCCCCGACGACCAGCTCGGCCATGCCGTAGGTGTCGCGCACCGGGGCGCCGAAGGCCTCGGCGATGACGGCCCGCTGATGGTCGAGGAGGGGCTCGGCGTTGGTCAGCACGACCCGCAGGCGGGGCAGGTCGTGACCCCCGTCGAGGGCGAGGCGGGCCAGCACGGCCAGGGCCGACGGGTAGCCGAGCACGTGGGTGGGGCGGTGGCGGCGCAGGGCGGCGGCGACGTCGCCCACCGTGTCGGGCCCGAGGTGCCAGGCCGACACGTAGAGCTGGTGCAGGGCCCGGTTGTGCACCCAGTAGGGGGGGCGGTCACGGTCACCGGGGACGACCAACTGCCCGCCGAGCAGGGCCCAGCGGTCGCGGCGGGACACCCCGTGCCAGCCCCGGGCCCGAGCCTCGACCAGGGCGTACCACTCCCGCACCGCCCGGCGGTCCCACCACAGGCGCAGCGGGGTGCCGGTGGTGCCGCTGGTGTGCTCCTCGTAGAGGCCGTCGGTGCCGCCGGTCAGGAAGGCCTCGGGGTCGGCCCGCAGCCGCTCCTTGGCCAGCACCGGCCACGAGTCGATGGCCACGCCACCGGTGCGTCCGGCGTACGCCGGCCGGGCCGACGCCGCGGCCAGCACCTCGGCCCGCCGGTAGCGGAGCCACTGGTCCCAGCGGTCGCGGTCCCAGCGGTCCCGCCCGGCCGCGGCCCGGGCCAGGTCGTCGGTGTCCCGTCCGTAGCGCCACCGCCGCAGCCGGCGGCCGTGGGCGCTGGCGGCCAGGGACCGGGCGGGGCCCGGGAGTCGGTGGTACAGGTCGAGGGCGTCCACGCTCAGCTGCCTCCCAGGGGGGCCAGGTCGAGGTCCCAGACCGAGGCGGCCAGGCGGCGCACGTCGTCCAGGTAGCCCTCGTAGGCGAACACGTCGGCCCCTTCGATGCCCCGGCGTGACGCCTCGGCCCAGGCGTCGGGGTCGGTCAGGTAGTCGGCCGCGGCGGCGGCGAAGGCGGCCACGTCGCCGGGGGGTACCGCCCGGCCGGTGCCCAGTTCGGCCAGGGCCTGGGGGATGCTCGAGACGGCGCCGGCGATGGGCACCACGCCGAAGGCCATGGCCTCGCTCAGGACCTTGGGGAAGCCCTCCGAGTCCGAGGGCAGGAGGAGGAGGTGGGCCGCGGCGTAGTACGGCTCCAGGGCGGGGCGGGGGAGCCAGCCGTGGAACCGCACCCGGTCCTCGATCCCGGCGGCCTGGGCGGCGTCCTGCATGGCCGCCAGTTCGGGGCCGTCGCCCACGACGTCGAGCACCACGTCGTGGCCATGGGCGTGGAGGGCGGCCACCACCTCGACGCTGCGGTTGGCGCCCTTGGCCCGGTCGAGGCGGCCCACGAACAGCAGGCGGGCAGGGCGGCCGAGGGCCTTGCCCCCGACCTCGCGGCCTCGGGCCAGCTCCTCGGGCGTGAGGGTGGGGTTGCGGAACGAGTGGACGTGCGGGGCCTCGTCGGGCCACTCGCCGTTGACCGTCACCGCCGCCCCCCGCAGCCCCCGTCGCAGGACCTCGCGCTGCAGGCGGTAGGTCCAGGGCTCGGCGGCCGTGGGCCGCCAGTTGCCCCCGTACTTGATCCAGAGCGGGGGTCGTCGACCGCGGGCGCCGAAGAGGCCCAGGGCGAGCAGGGCGATGTTGGAGGGGCAGCGGACGTGCACCAGGTCGGCCCCGGCCACCTCCCGACGGATGGCCCGGGCCCAGGCGGGGTAGCGGGCCAGCACGCCCAGCTTGGCCCCCAGGGTGGGGCCGCCGGCGGGCACGACCGGGTGGAGGGCGATGACGTCGGTGCGGCGGGCGGCCAGGGCGCTGGCGGGCGGCGGGCCGTCGTAGAGGGGGGCGACGTGGCGGACCTCGGCGAACAGCTGGGCCAACTGGTCGAGCTCGCGGACGTTGGGACCCCAGCCCACCGCCTCGCTGCCGGCGAGGTAGTAGGGGGTGTCGGAGATCACCGCCAGGGCCGGACCGGTCGGGGCCGGGTCGGCCACTCGCCGCACGACGGCGTCATAGCGGTCGGCCAGGGCGGCCCAGGTCAGGTCGGCCACCGCCCGCGCCCGGGCGGCCCGGCCCTGGTCCCGCCGCCGGTCGCCGTCGTCCAGCAGTGCGCGGAGCGCGTCGGCGGTGGCGGCGGGGTCGTCCTGGGGCACCACCAGGCCGGTCCGGTCGTGGACGACGGCCTCGGCCAGGCCCGAGTCGGCCGTGACCACGGCGGGTACCCCGGTGAGGGCGGCCTCGACCACGGCGATGCCGTAGCCCTCCACGTCGCCGGCGGCGACCTGGCGGGAGGTCATGGCGAAGACGTCGGCGGCGGCGTAGGCCGCGGGCAGCTCCTCGCTGGTCACCCGACCGAGCAGGTGGACCCGGTCGCCCACGCCCAACTCGTCGGCCAGGGCCCGGATGGCCGGGCCCCGGGTGGGGAGGCCGGCGATCAGGTAGTGGGCCCGGTCGAGGGCGCCGCCACCCCGCGCCAGCGCCCGGACCACGACGTCCTGGCCCTTGCGCTCGCTGACGTTGCCGACGGTGAGGACCACGGGGGCGTCGCCCACCCCGACCCCGGCCCGGAAGCGGGCCCCGGCGGCGGGGTCGGGCCCGAAGCGCTCGTGGTCGGACGGAGCGCGGCCGGTGATGTGGGCCACGAGGG
>CAYTJS010000319.1:0-4186 GCA_964438115.1 uncultured Iamiaceae bacterium | reverse complement strand
TCCTGTCGCTGTCCTTCGCCCAGTTCCAGTCCGACCGGGACCTGGTCCGGGCCGAACGGGCCATCGGGGGCCGTCGGGCCGAGCTGGCCGAGGCCGAGGCCGCCGCCACCTGCGAGCGGGGCGATGTCGACGACTACCTGGCCCTGCTCGACACCGGGCGGGTCCACCGCCGGCCCCCGCCCGACAAGGTGCTGGAGGAGGCCCTCAGCGCCCTGAAGCCCGGCGACGTGGTCGACGCGGCCATGAGCGACGGCCGCGAGAAGGTGGCGGTGCTCTCGGTGGCCCACCGGGCCCAGGGCAACGTCCGGGTGCGGGCGGTCAACCGCAAGGGGAAGGTCCTCACCTTCGGGGCCCGGACCGTGACCGCGGTGCCGGCGCGCATCGGCGCCGTCGAGCTGCCCGAGCCCTACCGGCCCAACAACCAGAAGTTCCGCGACGAGGTGGCCCGCCGTCTGGCCCGGGCCCGCACCACCCAACCGCCCGCCCGGGTGGTCGAGGACCCCGACGACCATCCCGTCGCCGGCTGCCCCGACGTCCGCCGCCACCTGCGCGGCGCCCGCCGGGCCCGGCGCCTGCGCCAGGAGCTGGCCGCCCACGAGCGCCGGCTGGGCCAGGAGCAGGGCTCCCTGGCCCGACAGTTCGACCGCGTCCTGCAGGTGCTGGAGGGCCGGGGCGTGCTCGACGGGTGGGCCCTCACCGACCACGGCCTGCGCCTGGCCCGGATCTACCACGAGTGCGACCTCCTGGTCGCCGAGGCCCTGCGGGCGGGCCTGCTCGACGGCCTCGACGGCCCCGACCTGGTGGCCCTCCTCTCGTGCTTCACCTACGAGCACCGCAGCCCCGAGCCGGCCCCGCCGCCCACCTTCCCGAACGTGGGCCTGCGCGGGCGCTGGGACGCCCTGGCGGCCCTGGCCGACGATCTCCTGGCCGAGGAGGCCGCCCTGGGCCTGCACCTCACCCGGGCGCCCGACGCCGGCTTCGTCCCGCTGGCCCACGAGTGGACCCGGGGCGACGACCTCGAGGCCGTGCTGGGCGACGACGAGCTCACCGGCGGCGACTTCGTCCGCCAGATCCGCCAGTTGCTCGACCTGCTGCGTCAGATCGCCGAGGTGGCCCCCGACCCGACGACCGCCGCCACCGCCCGCAGCGCCATCGGGCGCATCGACCGGGGCGTGGTGGCCGCCTCCTCCGCCGTCAGCGTCGAGTGAGCGACGGGCGCTGATGGCGGTGGAACGGGGCCGGGACTGGGGCACCGCCGGTCCGCTGCCCCCCGACGGCGTGGTCGTGCACAGCGACGCCGAGGCCCGGGCCGTGGTCACCGCCGCCCGCCGGGCGGGGCGCCCGATCCAGCCCCTGGGTCTGCTCGGGGGCGACCTGTGCCGCACGGTGGGTGGGCGGGGCGACGAGGCCCGCCTGCACGGCGACGGCGCCGTGCGGCTGACGGTCGACCTGGGCGCCGTACTGGTCGACGGGCGCCTGCACTGGTTCGTGGCCCACCTCGTCGCCCGCCGCTCGTGGTGGCGCGGTCCGCTCCTCGCCGCCTGCAACGCCCAGTGGGTGGGGGACTGGGACGTCGCCCCCCGGGCCCACCCCGGCGACGGCCTGCTCGAGGTCGTCGAGGCCGATCCGTCCCTCGGCGACCGCCTGAAGGCGCGGCGGCGGCTGCCGCTGGGCACCCACGTGCCCCATCCCGCCATCACCATCCGACGGGCCGCCGCCGTCCAGCACGACCTGCCGACCGGCCACGTCGTGTGGCTCGACGGCGAGCGGATCGGTCCGGCCCGGACCCTGTCGATCCGGGTCGAGCCCGACGCACTGCGCATCGTCGTGTGACGGTGGTCGATACTGGGGCCATGGCACTCGATGCGGTGAAGCAGCGGCTGGCCGACGAGGTGGCGCGTCGGGAGGGCGTCCTGCTCGAGGTGTCCCACAGCATCCACGAGCACCCCGAGCTCTGCTACGAGGAGCACCACGCCGCCGACCTGCTGGCCGGGATCCTCGAGGACGAGGGCTTCGCCGTCGAGCGCAACGCCGCCGACCTGCCGACCGCCTTCGTCGCCCGCCACGGCACCGGCGACGGGCCGACCATCGGCATCTTCTGCGAGTACGACGCCCTGCCCGAGATCGGCCACGCCTGCGGTCACAACGTGATCGGCGCCGCCGGCCTCGGGGCCGGGCTGGCCGCCGCCACCGTGGCCGACGAGTTGGGCGGGCAGGTCGTGGTGATCGGCTCACCCGCCGAGGAGGGGGGCGGGGGCAAGGTCTTCCTGCTCGAGGCCGGGGCCCTCGACGACCTCGACGCCGCCATGATGATCCACCCCGCCGACGGCGACCTGCAGGCGATGAACGTCATCGCCATCCAGCAGGTCCACGTCCGCTACCACGGGCAGGCCGCCCACGCCGCCGCCTTCCCCCACAAGGGCCGCAACGCCCTCGACGCCGCCGTCCTGGGCTACGTGAACGTGGCCGCCCTGCGCCAGCACATCCGGCCCTCCGAGCGGATCCACGGGATCTTCACCGAGGCCGGGGACAAGCCCAACATCGTCCCCCACACGGCCGCGGCCGAGTGGTACGTGCGCTCGCCCACGGTCCGCCACCTCCAGACCCTGAAGGGCCGGGTGCTGTCCTGCCTCGAGGCCGGGGCCAGTGCCGCCGGCTGCACCATGGACCACGAGTGGCAGGAACCGGCCTACGCCGACATGGTCGACAACCGCCTGATGGTGGACCTCTTCACGGCCAACGCCGCCGGCCGGGGCCGCACCATGGCCGAGCCCCAGCCCGGCAACGGGGTGGTCGGCTCCACCGACATGGGCAACGTCAGCTACGCCGTGCCCTCCATCCACCCGATGCTGGCCGTGGCGCCCCGGGGCGTGTCCATCCACACGCCGGAGTTCACGGCCTTCGCCCGGGGTGAGGAGGGGGATCGGGCCGTGCTCGACGGGGCGGTGGCCATGGCCCAGACCGTGGCCGACCTCTGGGCCGATCCCGAGGCCGTCGCCGCCGCCCACGTCGAGTTCGAGGCCGCCGTCGCCGCCCGGCGGTAGCGGCGGCCCGGGTCACCCTCGGTGGGTCGACGGCCCACGGAGGGCGGTCCCCGGTCGCGCCGGGACGAGGCCGTACGCTGACGACCCGATGACCGACCTGTGGCGGGCCGTGCGCTCATGACCGTCTACGTCGCCGAGGAGTTCACGGCGGAGGAGGAGGACGTCCTCCGGCGGTACTTCACGAACCTGGACCGGCCGGTGTTCGCCCTCGTCAACCTGCCCGAGGTGGTGAAGGGCGCCCTCTTCGCCCGCTACTCCCGCTCGCCCAAGAGCCTGCGCCGCCTGTTCCTCGACGAGTTCGTGGGCGACCTCGACATCGAGGGGGACGCCACCGTCGACGCCACGGTCGGCCTCAACCGGGCCGAGGAGCTCTACAAGACCGTCTTCTACGACTACGGCGACGACTCGGTGGCCCAGCTCGGCGGGGTCCACCTGGCCTGCGAGCAGGCCTCCAACGTGCTCACCAAGGTGCTCGAGTGGGGCCGGCTCATGGCCTACCTCGAGCAGTCCACCCGCTACATCGCCTACGACGCCCGCATCGGGGGCCGCTACCGCTACTACCGGGACCCCGACGTGCTCCGCTCGTCGATGGGCACCCGCTACGTGGGCGACATGGACCGCCTCTTCGACACCTACGCCGAGCTGGTGCCGGTGCTCGGGGACTTCTTCCGCGACCAGTTCCCCAAGGACCCCGACGACTCCGACTTCGTCTACCGCCAGTCCATCCGGGCCAAGGCCTTCGACGCCCTGCGAGGGATCCTGCCCGCGGCGTCGCTGTCCAACGTCGGCATCTACGGAACCGGCCAGGCCTACGAGCAGCTGCTGCTGCGCATGCGGGCCCACCCGCTGCCCGAGGCCCGCTCCTACGCGGCGATGATGCTGACCGAGCTGCGCAAGGTCATCCCCTCGTTCCTCCGCCGGGTCGACGTCCCCGACCGCGGTGTGGCCTGGAGCAACTACCTGGCCGAGACCCGCATGGCCATGGACGAGGTGACCGAACGCCTGCTCCCGGCCGGCGACGCCCCTGACACCGAGCCCTCGGTCACCCTCGTCGACTTCGACCCCGACGCCGAGGTCAAGCTGGTCACGGCCATGCTCTACGCCCACAGCGACCGGCCCGAGACCGCCATCGAGGCGGCCGT
>CAYTJS010000318.1:2424-4250 GCA_964438115.1 uncultured Iamiaceae bacterium | reverse complement strand
CCACGGCCCAGCGCCCGTTGCCGGCGCCGTCGACCCAGCCGACGGGCCCGGCGTAGCGACCCCGGTCGGTGCCCTCGAGCCGCTCGATGAGATCGAGGGCCACAGGGGTGGGATCGCCGGCCACCGCCGGGGTCGGGTGCAGGGCGTCGACCAGTTCGAGGACCGAGGGGGCCGGGTCCGAGAGGCGGCCCTCGACCATGGTGCCCAGGTGCTGGACGTTGGCGACCGGCACGACCGAGGGCGACGCCTCCTCGTCGAGGAACGAGCACCAGCGCAGGAGGGTGTCGTGGACGAAGGCGATGGTGACCTGGTGCTCGGCCCGGTCCTTGGCCGAGGCCAGCAGGTCGGCGGCGAGCCGGGCGTCGGTGGCGGGGTCGCCGCCGCGAGGAGCGGTGCCGGCGAGGGGGTGGGAGCGCACGACGTCGCCGTGGCGGGCGACGAGGAGCTCGGGGCTGGCGCACACGAAGCCGTCGACGGCGGCGAGCAGGCAGCCGGGGAAGGCGCGGGCCAGCCGCCGCAACAGGGCCGGTCGGTCGAGGGCCCGGTCGGCGACCACCCGGATCTCGCGGGCCAGCACGACCTTGCGCAGCTTGCCGGCCCGGATGAGGTCCCGACCGGTGACCACGGCGTCGAGCCAGTCGTCCACCGGGCGAGGAGCCTCCACGGTGAGGCGGCCCGGCAGGGGACCGGGGGTGACCGTGGCGGTCAGGGCCGGGGTCGGGTCGAAGTCGGCCACCGTGGCGGCGGGGCCGATGGTGGTCACCCAGCGGCGGCCGTCCTCGGCGCGACCCACGACCACCTCGGGGATGCGCAGGCGGCGGGGCCCGTCGGGGCGGAACGGCCAGGCGCCGAAGGCCACGACCCCGGTGCCCGGGCCGCTGACGTCGGCGTCGACGGTGACGGCGGCCAGGGTGGCCTGGGCGGCCACCACGTCGTCGACGGCCAGCTCGACGGCGGTGCCCCGCCCGGCCAGGCCGATGCCGTCGCGGGCCATGAGCACGCCGTCGGCCCCGGCCACGGCCTGGAGGTCGACGTCGTGGTCGAGACGGCGCGTGCGGGCGACGAGGTCCACCGGGGGCGACCGATCAGGACCGGGTGGCGGTGACGAGCTGGGCGGCCCCGAAGAGGAACGTCCGGTGCTCGACGTGCTCGAAGCCGGGAGCGGCCACCCGGGCCAGGAGCTCGGCCCGGGGCGGCAGGTAGGCCGTGGACGCCGGCAGGTAGCGGTAGGCGTCACGGTCCGACAGCAGGCCGCCGATCACCGGGACCACCCGGTGGAAGTAGACGTGGTGGCCCCACCGGGTCACCTTGCCCTCGGGCTGGTCGACCTCCAGCAGGCCGATGCGGCCGCCGGGGCGCACGACCCGGGCCAGGTCGGCGAAAAGGGCGTCGAGGTCGACCACGTTGCGCAGGGCGAACCCGCACAGGGCCCCGTCGACGCTGGCGTCGGGGACGGGCAACCGGGTGATGTCCCCCTGCAGGCGGGGGGCGGGGGAGTGGGTGGCGGCGAGCATGCCGAAGGAGAGGTCGACCCCGATGGGTGCCAGGCCCTGGGCCAGGGCCTCGTCGCTCAGGTCACCGGTGCCGGCGGCCAGGTCGAGCACGGTCGAGCCCGGGGCCAGCCCCAGGGCCGCCACCGTCCTCCGCCGCCAGCCCCGGTCCATGCCGAAGGTCATCACCCGGTTCACCAGGTCGTACCGCGGGGCGATGGCGTCGAACATCCCCCGCACGGCCCGGGCCTTCTGCTCGCCCTCCGGCAACACCGTCTCACCCATCGAGCAGGAGCCTACGAAGGCAAGGCTGCGGAGCCGCCAGGCAGAGCAGCG
>CAYTJS010000318.1:0-2324 GCA_964438115.1 uncultured Iamiaceae bacterium | reverse complement strand
CAGGGGACTGGTGCGATAGCTGCCGTCGGCAGCAGGAGCCGCGAAGGCGGCGACAGGAGACACGGCGGGGCAAGGCTGCGGAGCCGCCAGGCAGAGCAGCGCAGGGGACTGGTGCGATAGCTGCCGTCGGCAGCAGGAGCCGCGAAGGCGGCGACAAGAGACATCGTCGTCGGAGACGACGTTCAGAACATCGTGGTCAGGTCGGCGGTGAGGCGGGGGAAGAGGGCCTCGAGGAGGTGGCGGTCGGCGAGGTAGCCGGCGTCGTCGATGCGGCGCTCCAGCTCGAGGGCGCCCCAGCGGCCCAGGACGAGGGCGGGGACCTGGTCGGGGGGCACGCCCGGCAGGTCGTCATCGAGGGGGTCGAGGAGCGGCTCGGGGTCGGGGGTCACCGCGGTCACCGCACCGTCCTCGTAGCTCAGGACGACCCCCGACGAGTAGCAGGAGAGGCGCAGTTCACCGCGGGCGTCGGCGAAGGCCGAGGCGGCGAGGCGGGCCGACAGCTCGGGGCGGAGGTGGTCGAGCAGGGCGGCCAGGTCGGGGACCCGGGCGTAGACGGCGCTGAACCGGGCCGGGTCGTGGTGCCCGTAACGGGCCACCACCATGTCCCAGGGGTCGTGGTGGTGGGCCAAGAGGAAGAGCTCGTGGCCCCCGGCCCGTGCGGCGCAGGCCGCGACCAGGGCCCGGGCGCTGTCGGGGTCGACCGCCGTCCCCTCGGCCTCGGCGTGGCCCTCCTCGGGACGGGGCTGGCAGCGGGCCCAGCCGGTGACCTCGTCGCCCCGGCGGGCCAGCAGGACGTGCTCGTCCCAGTGTGGGGCTCCCTCGATCAGCCCGGCCCAGGCCGACCCGGCGTGCTGCAGGGCCAGGTCGTGACGGGCCTGGCGGGCCTGGTGGAGGGCCTCGATGGCCGGGACGTCGGCCAGGGTGGCCGGCCCGACCTCGACGTCGGCGGGCGCCACCGGCACGTCGTGGAGGACGTACGGGTCCGCATAGTCGAACCCGTAGCCGTACCCGAGGCCCCGGTAGACGTAGGGGATGCCCGTCACGATGGTGAGCAGGGCCCCGGCCTCGTCGGCCCACTGGTGGTGGAGGTCGAACTGGGCGCGGACCAGGCCCTGCCGGCGGACGTCCTCGGCGGTGGCGACGAACTCGATCTGGGCGGTGGGCACCGGCGTGCGCCCGTAGCGCAGCGTGTGGGGGAGCAGCGTGGCGCACGAGAGGACGGTGCCGTCGGGGCCGACGGCCACCGACCAGCGGCCGGGGTCGGGGCCGGCGAACAGGTGGCGCACGGCCGCCTCCTCCCGGGGCCCGAACGCGGCCCGGTTGAGGGCGAGGATCCCCGGGTGGTCGGTCCCGGTGGCCTCGCGGACGGTGATGCCCCCCGGCAGGTCGTGCACGGCCGCCGACGTTAGGGCGGCACCGTCAGGGGCGCCCGGCCGTTTCCAGGAGGGGGGCCACCGCCTCCCAGGTGGGCGGGACCAGGCCGAGCAGGGCGTCGGGGTCCTCGGCCAGGGTGGACCAGGGCAGGTCACGGTGGGCGGCGACGGTGGCGTCGAGGTCGGCGAAGCCGGCGCCGAGGCCGGTGATCACCCCGAGCCCGGTCGGGCCGACGTCGACGGTGTGCACGGTGAGGTCGGGGCGGTCGGCCCGCAGCGCGGCCACCACCTTCCACACGTCGCCGGCCCAGGCCACCGTCGTCCGCTCGCGGGCCGCCATCGCCTCGTCGGTGGGGTGGCAGTCGTGGAGGAGGACCACGGTGCCGGGGTGGGCCCAGGCCTCCAGGTGGGCCAGGTCGGCCAGGGCGGCCTCGAACAGGTGGAGCCCGTCGACGAAGGCCAGGTCGAGGGGGGCGTCGCCCAGCACGTCGGCCCGGTCGTGGCGGGCGAAGAACTCGTCGCTGGTGGTGGCCACGACCCGCCGGTCCGGCGCCCGCGCGCCCACCTCGGGCCCCGGGGCGGGATCCACGCCGACGGCGACCGTCCCCGGTCGGGTGAGGCCCAGGCTGTGGCCGTCGGCCACCCCGATCTCGACGTAGCCCCGCGGGCGCAGGTGCTCGTGGAGGTCGTCGAGCAGGGCGTAGTAGTGCGGGTAGGGATCGGTCATGGGGTGGCCCTCAGCGGCCCTCGGGGAGTTCGGCGTCGCAGTGTCGGCAGCGGGGGTAGGCCCGCGAGGTCGGCCCCCCGCACTCGGGGCACCGGTGGATGGGGAGCTTCCCGGCTCGCCATCGGGTGAGCACCGACCACAGCATGCCGCCGACGGCGATGAGGATCAGGACCTCGAACGCGTCGCGGACGAGGTTGCCGCTGTCCACCGCGGGCAGGGTCAGT
>CAYTJS010000317.1:0-4250 GCA_964438115.1 uncultured Iamiaceae bacterium | reverse complement strand
CGACGACGGTGAGCCAGGTGCGGGGGCGGCTGACGGCGACGTAGAGGATGTCGGGGAGCCAGTCGGTCGTGGTGGGCTCGAGGCTGGCGACGATGACGGCCTCCCATTCGGTGCCCTTGAGGCGGTGGGCGGTCTCGCAGACGACGGAGGACTCGTCGCGTTGTTCCCAGCGGACGAGGGGGCCGGCGATGAGCGGCGGGTCGAGGAGGTCGTCGCGGAGGGTGGCGCGGGTGGTGATGACGGCGAGGTCGGAGGGGGCGATGCCGTGGTCCCGGCGCAGGGTCAGGATCTCGTGGCTGACGCGTTTGCGGAGCTCCTTGAGGGCACCGGCCTTGCGGTAGGCGACGGGTGGGCCGTCGGGGCTGGTGGGGAAGGGGGGTCCGCCGCCGAGGCGTTGGGCGACCGCGGCGATGGACTTGCTGTTGCGGCAGTTGGTGGTGAGCGGGAACCGGAACCAGCCGTCGGCAGCGTCGGGGTCGACCCGGTAGACGTTCTGGGCGGGGTCGCCGAGCCGGTAGAGGCGGCCGGCGCCGTCGGGGTCGAGGAGCGCTTCGATGGCGGGTAGCCAGTGGGGCCGGAAGTCCTGGGCCTCGTCCAGGATGATGGTGTCGAAGCCGTCGCCGAGCAGGGGCCGGTGGTCGAAGAGGGCGGTGGCGACCTCGTCGTCCCAGAACTCCTTGGAAGGCTGGTCGGGGACCTCGAAGCCGGTCTGGTCGAGGAGGCGCAGGGCGACCTGGTGGAAGTTGCCGGCGGTGACGTTGGGGTCGTCTTCGAAGGTGGTCTCGAAGAGGGCAGCCATCGGCAGGTTGAAGCACATGAGCAGGACGCGTTCGCCGCGGGCGCTGGCCCGGCGGGCCCAGCGCAGGGCGAGGCGGGACTTGCCGGCCCCGGCGGGGCCTTCGACCTGGACCCGCAGGTTGGTGTCGAGGCCCTCGGCGGTGGTCAGCACGTCCTCGGTGTGCTCGTCGAGGCGGCGGCTGGTCACCTCGGCCGGCGGCCAGGGCCCGGTGCGGAAGTCGAGCGTGGGCCGCAACGCGCTGAGGGTGGCGCGCATGGTCAGCTCGGGGACCGGGTCGGAGCGTCGTGCCACAAGTGCCTCGAGCGCGGGTTCGGGCCAGGTCAGCTCGTGGGTGGTGAACACCATGGCGGGCTCGAGGTCGGGGCCGAGCCACTGGGTGGGGGTGGCGGCGGCGTCGGGGAAGGCCACGGCGTGGGTGAACCACAGCCCGCTGCCGTGCTCGTCGCCGGTGACCTCGCGGACCTTGCGCACGAGGGCGTGCTTGGCCCGCACGGCCTGCTCGGCGGGGCTCCTGGCCAGCCGGCGGCCGTCCTGGTACCAGGCGCCGTCACGCACGGCGATGGAGCCACCCTTGACCTCGACGACCACGGCGCCGTACTCGGCGTTGAGGACGACGAGGTCGGCTTCGCCGTCCTGGCCCCGGTCCACGAAGGGCACCTGGGGCAACAGGAACCAGCCGGGGCCGAGGGACTCCAGCAGCGCTTCGAGCACCCGCCGCTCGGAAGGCTCCACCGCACCGAGGTCGACGTCGTCGGGGATCAGCCGGGCCATGTCCCATTGTCGCCGCTGGTGGGACGGGCCCCGGCGCCATGCGGGTCCTGCGCCGTTGCGGCGGGGCCTCGGCCGTCGTCGTCCTCGGGGTACGGATAGCCGCACGCGGGGCAGTGGTCCCAGCCCGGGAAACGGGTCTCGCCACACATCGGGCACTGCCGGTCGCTCATGGCCCGGGCGGCGAGGACCGCCAGTGGTTCCATGGGCTCAGGTGAACGGGTCGAGGTCGACGGCGATGAGGTCGTCGTCGGTGAACCCGTACACGGCCCGGAGGGTGGCGACGACGTGGGCGCAGGCCTCGGGCAGCTCGGCCATGGGCCAGGAGCGGGTGTGGTTGCGGGGTTGGATCTCGTCGTCGCCGGAGAGGTCGGCGACGGGGTCGGCCCAGCCGAGTTCCCGCAACCGGGCCCGTTGGGTCGGGTCGAGGCGGGCGGGCTCGGGCAGGTAGTAGTCGCCGGCGACCTCGGTGTAGAGCTTGCCGCCCTCGTCGGGGCCGAGGTGCGCGAACCCGGGGTTGGCGCTCTGATCGGCCATGGTGATGGTCGCCCACCACAGGCCCTCCTCGGTGGCGGCGGCCAGGAGCCGGGCCAGCGCCGCGGTGAACGGGCCCCAGCCGCCGCCGGCAGCGGGGGTGATGGTGAAGGCCCGGGGGTGGGCCAGCACGGGCCCGTCGAGGTCGAAGCCGCCGTCGGCGGCGCGGGCTCTCGCCGACGGTGTCGGGGTGGTGACCGGGGCGGGGTCGTTGCGGGTCGGGGTGGGGGAAGGGGCAGGATCGACGGAGCGGGCCGCCTCCGTCGGGGGTGCCGGCTCCGGGTGATCGTCGGGGCCTTCGGAGGTCGGCACCCAGGCGCCGGCGACGGATGGTTCGGGGTCCGGTGCTGCGGTGGGGGCCTCGGGGTCGAGTTGGGCGGTGATCGCCTGGCTCATCTCCCGCCACATCGCCGCGGTCTTGACGGCCTGCTGGCGGACGGTGTCGCTGGCGGCATCGACGGTGTCGGGGTCCCAGCGCCACCACCCGCCGGACTCGACCCGGGCGACCTCGAGGTGGTCCGGGCAGGGCACCCAGATGGTGGCCAGGGCGGCGGGGCCCACCGTCTCCCGGACGAGCTCGGCGAGGTCGACGGTGATCTCCCAGCCCGACTCGTCGCAGACCGGGCACACCGGCAGGCCCCACCCGCCGAACGAGCGGGCGATGAAGTCTCGGGCGATGGTCTCGGGGTCGTCGCCGACGGTCGAGGTGCGCCAGGTGAGGCCCTCCTCGTCGAGGACCTGCCATCCGAAGGCGACGCCGTTCGACCAGAGGCAGGTGGTGGGGATTGACGCGCCCGTCATGCTGGCGGACTGCCACCTGCTCGTGGCCGCCAACTCGATGGCCTGGTCGAAGAACCCGACCGGCAACAGGAACCAGCCCTCGCCGCCGGCCTCCCAGTCGTCGAGCGAGATGGTCCATCCCCACGGCCGGCCGTTGAGGGTGATACCGGTGTCGATGGGGTGGAGCCACTCGGGCCACCCGCCCCACACCGCCGGGTCCTCGACGGCGGCGAGCCGCTCGAGCAGGACCTCGGAGGGGCGCAACCGGGCGATGACCGCCCAGAGGTCCCCGCCGTCGTGCACCTCGACGGTGATGGCGGTGTCGGCGTCCACGGTCAGGTCGTCCCCGCCGTCGGGGTCGATCCGCAGTCCGGTCATCGTGTGTCCACCCTTTCCGCCGGCGCTGTCCGACCCCTGCCCTCGGGGCCGAACGCTGGCCAGGTTGTAGCCGGTCCGCCCGAGGGGGCCGGGCCCCTTGGCCTGCCCCGACTCGTGTGGCGGTGGTACGGGCCGGGCGTGACGACGGGCGCCTCCGTGACCCCGTCGGGGGTCTGCCTCCCTCTTGGGTCGTGAGGACCCGGTTCGTGGACTCGTTCCGGAGCGCGCGGCCTGGACTGTCAACGGTCAGTAGGACTTGCCCGGTGACGGACAGCAGATCTGCCCGGTGGTGGCCAACAGAACTGCCCAGCGGCGGCCAGGTGTTCTGCCCGTAGCTCAGTCGGTCAGGGGCGTCACCCCCTTGCCGGTGGTGGCTTGGGTGAGTCGGATGCTGTCGCCGGCGGTGAGCACGAGGTGGGCGTGGTGCATGAGCCGGTCGACGGTGGCGTTGGCGATGGTCTTGGGCATGAGCTCGTCGAAGCCTGCGGGGTGCAGGTTGGAGGACAGGGCGATGGAGCGTTTCTCATCCGCGGCGTCGACGACGCGGTAGAGGGCCTCGGCGGTGTCGGTGCTGACCGGGAGGAGGCCGATGTCGACGATGACGATGACATCGGCTCGCATGAGCTTCTTGATCGCTCGGCCGGCGGTGTCATCGGCGCCGTGGCGGCGGACGAGGGCGCCGAGCTGCTCGAGGTCATGCGCTGGAACCGCCAGACCAAGGCGATCAGCTGGGTGGCGGTCAACCCGACCATCGCCTCCCACGTCCGGCGCCAGCACGGTGGCCCCCGGGGGACGGCCTTCGACGGCAACGAGGGCGTCTGGTACCACGACGGTCACGTGTTCTTCACCGCCAAGGTCGACGACCGGGTCTTCGACATCGAACTGGCGGCCCAGACCATGACGGTCATGTGGGCCGCCGACAACTACGACTCGCCCATCCTGAGCGGGGTGGACAACCTCACCATGGACAAGGCCGCCAACCTCTACGTGG
>CAYTJS010000316.1:0-4277 GCA_964438115.1 uncultured Iamiaceae bacterium | reverse complement strand
CCGCTCCCCCGTCCGTGCTGCCCCCGCCCGTGGTCGCCCCCGCCCCCAAACCCCGGGGCCGGGGTCGGCGGGTGGCCCTGGTCGCCGCCATCCTCCTACTGGCCGCCGCCCTCGGCGTCGGCCTGGGGGTGGCCATCCAGGAGTCCCGGCGGGACGACACGGTGGCCGCCGGCGACGACGAGTCCGACCCGACCACCACGACCACGACGACGACCACCACCACGACCATCCCCACCCGGCCGCTGACGGTGCGCTGGGTGATCGCCGACGACGCCCTGCGCGACCTCGGCACCCCGTGTGAGGCCGCCGCCCCCCACGACGCCACCGCCACCATGACCGTGCTCGACGGGGCCGGCAACCAGCTGGCCGACCCGGTGGCCGCCGGCGAGGGGGTGAGCGAGTTGGGCACGGGCATCTTCGACGACGTCCTCGGCCTCACCTCCTGCGTCTACACCCTGGAGTTCCCGAACGTCGTCGAGGCCGGCAACTACGTCCTCGTCCCCAGCACGGGCGAGCCCACCGCGGCCTACACCGGCGCCGACCTCGACGCCCTCTCCGGCCAGGTCGAGTTCGTCTCCAACACCGGCTTCTGAACGCGAAGAGGGGCCGGGCCCGAAGGCCCGGCCCCTCTTCAGGGATCCGTGAGGATCAGGCGCCGATCGACTGGCCGACGTCGTTGAACTTGTCCGAGGCGTTGTCGCCCAGGATGGTGACGGCCGCGATGCAGACCACGGCGATCAGGGCCACCAGGAGGGCGTACTCCACCAGCGACGCACCACGCTCGGTGTCGCCGAAGCGAGCCCGCAGCCAGGTGGCGAGGAAGTCGTAGGACAGCTTCATGTTGATTCTCCCATCAGGGTTTCGGCGCCGGGGCCCAGGGAGAGCTCCCGGCTTCTTCCAGTGGTTTGATCGGTCACCCCCCGCCGCCCCTGAATGGGCCACACGGACTATTTCGCTCGAAATAGAAGAGGGGCCGGGCCCGAAGGCCCGGCCCCTCTTCAGGGATCCGTGAGGATCAGGCGCCGATCGACTGGCCGACGTCGTTGAACTTGTCCGAGGCGTTGTCGCCCAGGATGGTGACGGCCGCGATGCAGACCACGGCGATCAGGGCCACCAGGAGGGCGTACTCCACCAGCGACGCACCACGCTCGGTGTCGCCGAAGCGAGCCCGCAGCCAGGTGGCGAGGAAGTCGTAGGACAGCTTCATGTTGATTCTCCCATCAGGGTTCAGGTGCCGTTCGCCCGATGGGGCCCCGGCGGTTGTCACCGTGACCATCGGCACCACGCCCCTCACCCTTGAGAGAGAACGGCAGGTGGGTCAGTCCCCGTCCCCGCCCTCGGCGGCCAGCGCCTCGCGCCGCTGGAGCCACCCGACCACCATGTCCTTGAAGTGGGCCGGGTTGTAGACGTCCTCCTCGTAGGACCAGAGGTTGTCGCCCGCGTACTTGAGGAGGGTGAAGTTGTAGGCCTGGTGGAGGCTGCCGTCACCGGGGTCGACCATGCGGTTCCAGACCTGGCAGACCACCCAGCCCCGCTCCTCGTCGATCACGTACCACTCGATCGGGAAGAACTTCATGTCGCGGTTGATGGGCTCGGCCATCGTCGTGGTGATCCAGCGTCGGATCGCCTCGCGGCCCCCCATCGTCCCGTAGAGGTGCTCGATGTAGGTGGCGTCCTCGGTGAACAGGTCGGCCCAGGCGTCCCAGTCCCCGCTCGTGCCCGCCGCCAGCGCGGTGCGCTGGTAGTGGGCGAAGGCCTCCTCCAGCTCGGCTCGGCTCCAACGTCCCATCAGTCCCCTCCGGTCCCCACGGCGGCGGCCACGGCGGCCACCACCTCGTCCTCCGACGCCCCGGGCGTGAGCACGGCCGCCACCCCGGCGGCCCGTAACTCGTCGGCGTCGGCCTCCGGGATGATGCCACCCACGATGACCGGTGCCGTCACACCCGCGGCCCGAGCAGCCTCGACCATGAGCGGGGCGAGGGTCGGGTGGCCGCCGTTGTGCATCGAGATGCCGATGGCGTCGGCGTCCTCCTGGACGGCGGCGGCCACGACCGTGTCGGTGGTCTGGCGCAGGCCCAGGTAGACGACCTCGGCGCCGGCGTCGCGCAGCATCCGGGCCACGACCTTGAGCCCGCGGTCGTGCCCGTCGAGGCCCAACTTGGCCAGGACGATGCGGACCGGCCCGCCGTGGGACGCCCGCAGGGCCGGCGAGCTCACACCGCCGCCCGTTCGGTCCAGGTCCCGAACACCGACTCGAGGGCGGTCACGATCTCGCCCTCGGTGGCCCGGGCCCGCACGGCGTCGATGAGCACCGGGAGCAGGTTGGTGGCGGGCTCGCGGGCGGCGGTGACCACGGCGGCCAGGGCCCGGTCGACGGCGGCGCCGTCGCGGTCCCGCCGCAGCGCGTCCAGGCCCGCGACCTGAGCCGCCTCCACCTCGGGGCTGATGCGCAGCAACTCGGCCCGACGGTCGTCGCCCTCGGTGTAGCGGTTGACCCCGACCACCACCCGCTCGCCGGCGTTGACGGCCCGTTCGTAGCGGTAGGCGGCGTCGGCGATCTCGTCGACGAACCAGCCGTTGTCGATGGCGGCCAGCACGCCCTCGAGCATCGAGCCGCCCCCCAGGTCGTCGAGGTGGGCGAAGGTGGCCTCGGCCCGGCGGGCCATCTCGTCGGTCATCCACTCGACGTAGGCCGAGCCACCAAGCGGGTCGGCGGTGAGGGTCACCCCCGTCTCGTGGGCGATGACCTGCTGGGTGCGCAGGGCGATGCGGGCAGCGGCCTCGCTGGGCAGGGCCAGGGCCTCGTCGTAGCTGTCGGTGTGGAGGCTCTGGGTGCCGCCCAGCACGGCCGAGAGGGCCTGCAGGGCCACCCGGGCGATGTTGACCTCGGGCTGCTGGGCCGTCAGCGAGACGCCGGCGGTCTGGGTGTGGAACCGGAGCCGCAGGGAGCGCTCGTCGCGGGCGCCGTAGCGGTCCCGCAGCCAGGTGGCCCACAGCCGACGGGCGGCCCGGAACTTGCCGATCTCCTCGAAGAAGTCGAGGTGGGCGTTGAAGAAGAACGACAGCCGGGGGGCGAAGTCGTCCACGTCGAGGCCGGCGGCGATCGCCGCCTCGACGTAGGCGAACCCGTTGGCCAGGGTGAAGGCCAGTTCCTGGTCGGCCGTCGAGCCCGCCTCACGGATGTGGTACCCGGAGATCGAGACCGGGTGGAACCGGGGCATCTCGGCGGTGGTGAAGCGGATCAGGTCGGTCACCAGGCGCAGCGAGGGCCGGGGCGGGAAGAGGTACTCCTTCTGGGCCTGGTACTCCTTCAGGATGTCGTTCTGGATCGTGCCCGAGAGCCGGGCCCGCGCCGTGCCCTGGTCCTCGGCCACGGCAACGTACATGGCCATCAGCACGGCGGCGGGGCCGTTGATGGTCATGGAGGTCGAGACGGCACCCAGGTCGATCCCGTCGAAGAGGACAGCCATGTCGTCGAGGCTGTCGACGGCCACCCCGGCCTTGCCCACCTCGCCCAGGGCCCACGGGTCGTCGGAGTCGCGCCCCATCAGGGTGGGCATGTCGAAGGCCACCGACAGCCCCGTGCCGCCCGCCCCGAGGAGCTGGTGGAAGCGCTCGTTGGTGTCGCGGGCCGAGCCGAACCCGGCGAACATCCGCATGGTCCAGGTCTTGTCCCGGTACATGGAGGCGTAGGGACCCCGCGTGTAGGGGAACTCGCCGGGGCCGGGGCCCTCGCCGTAGTGGGGGTCGACGGGGATCCCCGAGAGGGTCTCCCAGCGGGGGGCCGCCGGATCGGTCACCGGGCCAGTATCGCCTACGGTCGCCGGCGATGGAGAAGCTCGTGTACCTCGTGTGGGACCGCCCCAGCGTCGACGGCGGTGCGTTGCGCCGGCGCTACCTCGACGAGGTGGCCCCCGCCCTGCTCGCCCTCGACCCGAAGGGCCTGACCCTCCACCTCGACGACGACCTCGCCCCCATTCCCGGTCCCGCCCCCGCCCCGGGCCACGAACTGCCCCTGCGGGCGGCGGTGTCCCTCTTCCTCGACGCCCACGACCGGCGGGGCCCCTACGAGGCGGTCCTGGCCGAACTCGGGGTGCGCCGGTCCGGCTACCTCGTCACCGAGGCCATCTGGTGCGAGTACGGCGAGAACGGGCGTCGTGGCCCCCGGGACTGGGCCGACGGCGAGCGCAGCCCCGGCATCACCACGTTCTCGCTGGTCCACCGCAACCCGGCGTGGGACGAGCGCACGTTCCGGGAGTTCTGGTACGGCCACCAGT
>CAYTJS010000315.1:0-4331 GCA_964438115.1 uncultured Iamiaceae bacterium | reverse complement strand
CACCCCGAGAAGGTCGACATGGTGATCTTCCGGGAGAACACCGAGGACGTCTACGCGGGCATGGAGCTCGAGTCGGGCACTCCCGGCGTGGCCAAGCTCATCGAGTACCTGCACGACGAGTTCGGCTGGGAGATCCGCGACGACTCCGGCATCGGCATCAAGCCGATCTCGCGTACCGGCTCGCAGCGCCTCCAGCGGGCCGCCATCAACTACGCCGTGGCCCGGGGCCGGTCCTCGGTCACCTTCGTGCACAAGGGCAACATCATGAAGTTCACCGAGGGGGGCTTCCGCGACTGGGGCTACGAGCTCGTCCGCGACGAGTTCAGCGACGTCGCCGTGGGTTGGGACGACTGCGGCGGTGACCCCGGCGGCAAGATCCTGGCCAAGGACGCCATCGCCGACGCCTTCCTCCAGCAGATCCTCACCCGGGCCGACGAGTACGACGTCATCGCCACCATGAACCTGAACGGCGACTACGTCTCCGACGCCCTCGCCGCCCAGGTCGGCGGCATCGGCATCGCCCCCGGCGGCAACATCAACTACGTGACCGGCCACGCCATCTTCGAGGCCACCCACGGCACGGCGCCCAAGTACGCCGGCCAGGACAAGGTCAACCCCGGCTCGGTGCTGCTGTCGGGCGTGATGATGTTCGAGCACCTGGGCTGGCAGGAGGCCGCCGACGACATCGTCCGCGCCCTCGAGGCCACCATCAGCGACAAGGTCGTGACCTACGACTTCGCCCGCCTGATGGACGGTGCCACCGAGGTCAAGTGCTCGGAGTTCGCCCAGGCCATCGTGGATCGCATCTAGCGGTCGACGCCGAACCGGAGGTTCGGCGTCGAGTTGATGGCGTGTCTCTCCGGGGATGGCGGAGCCACACCCGTCGGGACGTCGCTGTCGCCGGCCCGCCGCCGGTGGCGTCGGGCCGGGGTTGCGTCCGTTGCGCTCCGGTCGGTGGCCGCCCGTGGGGCAGACTGACGTCGTGAGCGGGACGATCGTTCTCTGCGTGGACGGGTCGGATGCGTCGTTGCACGCGGCGCGGGCGGGGTTGGCGGTGTTGGCGCCGGTGGACCACGTGGTGGTGCTGACCGTGGTGGAGGCGGGGGACCCGACGCTCGTGACGGGGCTGTCGGGGATGGCCGGCGGAGCCATGTCGGCCGAGCAGCTCGACGCCCTCAACGAGGAGCGGGCCCACGCCGGCGAGCAGGTGGTCCGTGACGCCATCGCCGCCCTCGACCTCGACGGGGCCGACGGTCGGGTGGCGGTCGGCGACGCCGGGGTCGAGGCGGTCGCCGCCGCCGAGGACCTCGCCGCCGACGTCATCGTGGTCGGTTCCCGGGGCATGGGTGGCCTGCGGCGGGCGGTGCTGGGCTCGGTGTCGGACCACCTCGTCCGCCACGCCTCCTGCCCGGTGCTCGTCGTACGCGACGACCTGCCCGACTGAGCGATCCCGGCGTGCCCCCGATCTGGGCGCCCTCGCCCGAGCGGGTCGCCGCCGCCAACCTCACCGCCTTCACGGCGGCCGCCGCCGAGGTGGCGGGCCGCCCCCTCGCCGGCTACGAGGACCTCCACCGCTGGTCCGTCGAGAACCCCGGCGCCTTCTGGGCCCTGGCCTGGGACCGCGGGGGCCTGGTCGGGGAGCGGGGCGAGGTGGCCCTGGTGCCCGGGGCCAGCCTTCCCGAGGCCCGCTTCTTCCCCGACGCCCGGCTGAACGTGGTCGAGACGTTCCTGGCGACCACCGGACCCGGCCCGGCGATCCTCGAGGCCGGCGAGGACGGCCGCCGGCGCACCATCGGTTGGGACGCCCTGCGGGCCGACGTCGCCGCCCTGGCCGCCGCCCTCACGGCGACCGGCGTGGGGCCGGGGGACCGGGTGGCGGCCTGGCTGCCCAACGTGGCCGAGGCCACCGTCACCATGCTGGCCACCGCCGCCGTGGGGGCCACGTTCTCCTCGACCTCGCCCGACTTCGGTACCGCCGGGGTGCTCGACCGCTTCGGCCAGATCCGGCCCACCGTCCTCGTCGCCGCCGACGGTTACGTGTACGGGGGACGCACCCACGACTGCCGGCCCCGGCTGGCCGAGATCACCGCCGCCCTCCCCGACCTGGCCCGCACCGTGGTGGTGCCCCACCTGGGCACCGACGTCCCCGACGGCACCGAGGCCTGGGCCGACGTGCTGGCCGCCCACGCGGGGGCCTCCTTGAGCGTCGAGCGGTTCCCGTTCGACCACCCCTGGTACGTGCTCTACTCCTCGGGCACGACGGGTCGGCCCAAGGCCATCGTCCACCGGGCCGGGGGCGTGCTGCTCAAGCACCTCGTCGAGCACCAGCTCCACTGCGACGTGCGCCCCGGCGACCGGGTCCTCTACTTCACGACCACGGGCTGGATGATGTGGAACTGGCTGACCTCGGCGCTGGCGTCGCGGGCCACCATCGTCCTCTACGACGGCTCGCCGGTGCACCCACCGACCACGCTGTTCGACCTGGCCGACGAGGTCGGGGTCACCCTGTTCGGCACCTCGGCCAAGTTCATCGACGGGCTGGCCCGGGGTGGCGTGACGCCGGCGGCCACCCACGACCTGGGCACCGTGCGCACCATCACCTCCACCGGCTCGCCGCTGGTGGCCGAGGGCTTCGACCACGTGTACGAGCACGTGAAGGCCGACGTCCACCTGGCCTCGATCTCGGGGGGCACCGACCTGTGCGGCTGCCTGGTCGCCGGTGACCCCACCGGTCCGGTCTGGCGGGGCGAGATCCAGCGGCCCGCCCTGGGCCTGGCCATCGACGTGGTCGCCCCCGACGGCGAGCCCCTCGGCGTCGGCCAGAAGGGCGAGCTGGTGTGCGCCAACCCCTTCCCGTCGATGCCGGTCGGGTTCTGGGGCGACGAGGACGGGACCCGGTACCGGGCCGCCTACTTCGAGGCCGTCCCCGGGTGCTGGCACCAGGGCGACTTCGCCGAGTGGACCACGCACGGCGGCCTGGTGATCCACGGGCGCTCCGACGCCACCCTGAATCCCGGGGGCGTGCGCATCGGCACCGCCGAGATCTACCGCCAGGTCGAGGCCGTGCCCGAGGTGGTCGAGGCCCTGGCCGTGGGCCAGCCCCACGAGGGCGACACCCGCATCGTGCTGTTCGTGGTCCTGGCCGAGGGGGCCACCCTCGACGACGACCTGGTGGCGCGCATCCGCCGCCGCATCCGCGAGAACACCACGCCCCGCCACGTCCCCGCCAAGGTGCTGGCCGTGCCCGAGCTGCCCCGGACCCGCAGCGGCAAGATCACCGAGCTGGCGGTGCGGGCGGTGATCGCCGGCGAGGAGGTGGGCAACGTCGAGGCCCTGGCCAACCCCGAGGCCCTCGACGCCTTCCGCGACCGCCCCGAGCTGGGCGAGTGAGCGACCCCGACTGAACCTTCCCCGGCGGGGGCGGGTAGCGTTGCCCTCGGACCTGAGCGCGATCACACCAGGGGGATCACCGTGCGCGACCACGACAAGCTCTACATCGACGGGGCCTGGGTGCCCTCCACCGGCAGCGGCTCCATCGAGGTGATCAACGCCTCGACCGAGCAGGTGATGGGGTCGATCCCCGAGGGCACCGCCGCCGACGTCGACGCCGCCGTCGCCGCCGCCAAGTCGGCCTTCGCCACCTGGGGCTACAGCGAGCCCGAGGAGCGCGGCAAGTACATCCAGCGCCTGGCCGAGGCCCTGGGCGCCCGCAGCGAGGAGATCGCCCAGGTCATCTCCGAGGAGATGGGCATGCCCCTCATGTGGGCCAACATGATCCAGGCCGGCCTGCCGGTGGGGAACATGGCCACCTACGTCGAGGTCCTCTCGGAGTTCCCGTGGGAGGAGCGCATCGGCAACTCGCTGGTGGTGCGCGAGCCGGTCGGGGTGGTGGGCGCCATCACGCCGTGGAACTACCCCCTCCACCAGATCGTGGCCAAGGTGGCCCCGGCCATCGCCGCCGGCTGCACCGTCGTGCTCAAGCCCAGCGAGGTGGCGCCGCTCGACGCCTTCATCCTGGCCGAGTGCATCGACGAGATCGGCCTGCCCGCCGGCGTGTTCAACCTGGTCACCGGCGTGGGCCCGGTCGTGGGTGAGGCCATCGCCGCCCACCCCGACGTCGACATGGTCAGCTTCACCGGCTCCACCCGGGCGGGCAAGCGGGTGGCCGAACTGGCCAGCCAGACCGTCAAGCGGGTCGCCCTCGAGTTGGGCGGCAAGTCGGCCAACATCATCCTCGACGACGCCGACCTGGCCGAGGTGGTGCCCAAGGGCGTGTTCGCCTGCTACCTCAACTCGGGCCAGACCTGCACCGCCCACACCCGGATGCTCGT
>CAYTJS010000314.1:0-4342 GCA_964438115.1 uncultured Iamiaceae bacterium | reverse complement strand
ACTCGCAGGCCTGGCCGATCACGATCGGCCCGGAGCCGATCAGCAGGATGCTCTCGAGGTCGTCCCGACGGGGCACGTCAGCTCCGGTCCATGAGGTCGGCGAACAGGTCGAAGAGGTAGGCGGCGTCGTGGGGGCCGGGCCCGGCCTCGGGGTGGTACTGGACGCTGAAGGCGGGCAGGTCCCGGCAGGCGATGCCCTCGATGACCCCGTCGTTCAGGTTGACGTGGGTCACGTCGGCCCCCTCGACCGAGTCGGGCGTCACCGCGTAGTTGTGGTTCTGGCTGGTGATCTCGATGCCCCCCGTGGCCAGGCGCTGCACCGGGTGGTTCCCGCCGTGGTGGCCGAACGGGAGCTTGTGGGTCGAACCCCCCAGCGCCGAGGCCAGGAGCTGGTGGCCGAGGCAGATGCCGAAGATCGGCACCTCGCCCAGCAGGCCCCGGATGGCCTCGGTGGTGGCGGTGACGGCGGCGGGGTCGCCGGGACCGTTGGACAGGAACACCCCGTCCGGTTGCCGGGCCAGCACCTCGTCGGCCGGCGTGGCGGCGGGGACGACCTCGACGGTGGCCAGTCCGCTCAGGTGGCGCAGGATCGTCGTCTTGATGCCCAGGTCGTAGGCCACGACCCGACGGGGGCCGTCGCCCACGGTGTAGGGCTCGGTGGTCGAGACGACCGACGCCAGGTCCTGGCCGTCGGTACCGGGCTCGGCCCGGGCCGCGGCCAGGAGCGCGGCCTCGTCGGCGGTGCCGAACGCCCCGGGCAGGGCCCCGGCCTCGCGGATGTGGCGGGTCAGTCGCCGGGTGTCGACCCCGGCGATGCCGGAGACGCCGTGGCGGGCGAGGAAGGCGTCGAGGTCGTCCTCGGACCGCCAGTTGCTGCGGCGGCGGGCCAGGTCGCGCACGATCACGCCGCGGCAGTGGGGGCGGGCGGCCTCGTCGTCGAGGGCGGTCACGCCGTAGTTGCCGATGTGGGGGTAGGTGAAGGCGATCACCTGGCCGGCGTAGGAGGGATCGGTGATGACCTCCTGGTAGCCGGAGAGGACCGTGTTGAACACGACCTCGCCCGTGGCCACGCCGTCGGGCGCCTCGGCGCCGATGGCCTCGCCCTCGAAGGTGGTGCCGTCGGCCAGGACCAGCAACGCCTCCCGCACGGTCCGACTCATCGTTGGGCCTCCCCGTCGACGACCACGGGCTCGCCGGCGTGGACGGTGTGGCGGACGCGGCCGGTCAGGCGGCGTCCGGCGTACGGGTTGTTGCGGGAGCGGCTGGCACTGTCGGCCGGATCCACCGTCCAGGCCGCCGTCGGGTCGACGACACAGAGGTGGGCGGGCCGCCCCTCGGCCACGGGCCCGCCGTGCTCGCCGTCGAGCCGGGCGATGGCCGCCGGCTTCCAGGACAGGGCGGCGAAGGTCTCCTCGATCCCCAGGCCCACGTCGGTCAGCAGGATCGCCAGCGCGTACTCGAGGCCGAGCATCCCCGGCGGCGCGCTGTCGAAGGGCTTCTCCTTGTCCTCCTGGGTGTGGGGGGCGTGGTCGGTGGCCACCACGTCGAGGGTGCCGTCCCGCAGGCCTGCCCGCACCGCCTCGACGTCGGCGGGCTCGCGCAGCGGCGGGTTGACCTTGAACACCGGGTCGTAGCCGGCGCACTCGGCGTCGGTCAGCAGCAGGTGGTGGGGCGTGACCTCGGCGGTGACGGGGTCACCGTTGGCCTTCGCCGCCCGGATGAGCTCGACCGAGCCCCGGGTGCTCATGTGCTGGAAGTGGACGTGGGCCCCGGTCAGGCGGGCCAGGGCCAGGTCCCGGGTGACCATCAGCTCCTCGGCCTCGGCGGGGATACCCGGGATGCCGAGGCGGGAGGACCAGGCCCCCTCGTGCATGTGCCCGCCGGCCATCAGGGTCTCGACCTCGCAGTGCTGGGCCAGGACCACGTCCTGGGGCAGGCCGGTGGCGTACTCCATGGCCCGCCGCATCAACCGGTCGTCCTGGACGCCCGAGCCGTCGTCGGTGAACAGGCGCACGCCGAGGGCGGCCAGCTCGGCCATCGGGGTGAGGGCCTCGCCCCGGCGCCCGACGGTGATGGCCGCCGCCGGGTGGACCCCACAGAGGGCGTCGCGCCCCAGGGCCTGCACCTCACGGACCACGGCGGCGCAGTCGATGGCCGGGGTGGTGTTGGGCATGGCCACCACGGCAGTGAAGCCGCCCCGGGCCGCGGCCCGGGACCCGGTTTCGACCGTCTCGGCCTCCTCCTTGCCCGGCTCGCGCAGGTGGGCGTGCAGGTCGACGAGGCCGGGGCCGACGACACAGCCGTCGGCGTCGAGCACCCGGTCGCCGTCGAGGCCCTCGCCCACCGCCACGATCACGCCGTCGCGCACGGCCACGTCGGCCCGGCGGCGGCCGCCGGCGTCGACCACCGTCCCGCCCCGGATCACCACGTCCGCCTCAGCCACCCTCCACCTCCGGGCGCAGGTCCACGCCGGACCCCAGCAACAGGTACAGCACCGCCATGCGCACGGCCACGCCGTTGCGCACCTGGTTGGTCACCACCACCCGGGGCAGGTCGGCCACCTCGGCGGCGATCTCGACCCCCCGGTTCATCGGCCCCGGGTGCATGACCACGGCATCGTCGGCCAGCCGGTCGACCCGACGACGGGTGAGGCCGAAGCCCGCCGTGTACTCCCGCAGCGACGGGATCAGGGCCTCGGTCATGCGCTCCTGCTGCATGCGCAGCAGGTAGACCACGTCGACCTCGGGCAGCACGGCGTCGAGGTCGTGGCTGACCTCGACCGGCCACCCGTCGAGGCGGTCGGGCAGGAGCGTGGGCGGCGCCACCAGGGTCACCGAGGCGCCGAGGGCGGTGAAGGCGGCCACGTCGGAGCGGGCCACCCGGGAGTGCTTCACGTCGCCCACGACGGCGATGTGGCGCCCGGCCACCGACCCCAGCTCCTGGCGGATCGTGTAGGCGTCGAGCAGGGCCTGGGTGGGGTGCTCGTGCCAGCCGTCGCCGGCGTTGATCACGGCGGCGTCGACCCAGCGGGTGACCTGCCAGGGCACTCCCGAGGAGCGGTGGCGGACCACGAGGCCGTCGACGCCCATGGCGCAGATCGTCTCGACGGTGTCGCGTACCGACTCGCCCTTGTTCACCGAGGAGGAGGCCACCGCGAAGTTCACCGTGTCGGCCGACAGGCGCTTGGCCGCCGTCTCGAAGCTGACCCGGGTGCGGGTGGAGTCCTCGTAGAAGCAGAAGGCCACCGTCTTGCCCCGGAGGGCGGGGACCCGGGCGATGGGCCGGGCCGAGACCTCGACGAAGGTGTCGGTGAGGTCGAGCAGCTCCTCGATGCCCTCGGCGCCCAGGTCGGCGACGGAGAGCAGGTGGCTGGTCACCGGCGGCTCACTTGACCATCTCGCCCAGCTCGACGCCGTCGATGCCCACGTCGACGACCTCGTCGCGGCGGGTGGGCAGGTTCTTGCCCACGTAGTCGGGACGGATGGGCAGCTCCCGGTGCCCCCGGTCGATCATCACGGCCAGCTGCACCGACCGGGGCCGGCCGAAGTCGGTGAGGGCGTCGAGGGCGGCCCGGATGGTCCGGCCCGTGAAGAGCACGTCGTCGACCAGCACCACGATGCGCTCGGTGAGGTCGATGGGGATGTCGGTGACCTCCTCGGGCATGACCGGCCGCAGTCCGATGTCGTCGCGGTAGAGGGCCACGTCGAGGGTGCCGTGGTCGATGGGGGCGGCCGACTCGTCGATCTCCTCGAGGGCCCGCACCAGGGCCTCGGCCAGGGGGGCGCCGCCGGTCTGGAGGCCGATGACCACCACGTCGTCGAGGCGGCCGTCGTTGCGCTCGATGACCTCATGGGCCATGCGCCGCAGCGCGCGGTGGACGTCCTCGCGGTCCATCACCTGGACCCGGGCAGTGAAAACGCCCCCGTAGGGGGGCGTCATCCTGCGTTCGCGTTCGGCCACCCGGCCCGTCCTCTCGCTGTCCGTCCGGGCCTCACGGGACCCGCTTCACGGTCAGGCGCCGACCCTATCGCGCGCGCCCGCCGGTCAGCGCGGACACCACGGGCCGCGTCGCCGTTCCTCCCGGCCCTGGCGCCGGGATGGACCTCAGGGACGGAGCCAGGCCTGGCGGTCGTCGCGCTCGACCGCGAGGGTGAACCCGGCGGCGGCCAGGACCGCGCCGGCGGCGGGGTTGGCCGCCGAGGTCTCGGCCACGAGGGTGTCGAGGGGCAGGGTGGCCAGCGCCCAGGCGGCCAGCAGGCCCAGGGCGGTGGCGGCGTGGCCGTGGCCCCGGTGGGCGGGGGCGGTCCAGAAGCCGGCGGCGGCCCGGTGGTGGGCCCACTGG
>CAYTJS010000313.1:3192-4343 GCA_964438115.1 uncultured Iamiaceae bacterium | reverse complement strand
CGTCGCGTCCCGCCCCCGTTTCCTGCAGATCGGGCCCCGGCGGCCGACAGGACGACCGTGCGTCCCGACCCCCGCGTCGTCCTCGCCCTCCTGGCCCTGGCGGCCCTGCTCGCCACCGCCTCGCCCGCCGCCGCCCACGGCGCCGACGACCACGGCGCCACCCGGCCCGGCGTCGAGGCCCCACCCGCCGAGTTGCGGGCCCTGGCCCAGCACGCCGCCGAGTCCGCCCCTGCCGGCCGCTCGCCGCTCGACCAGGCCCGGGCCGTCGACGCCCACCTGATCGCCGAGTGGCACGAGTCCCACGGCCACCGCCAGTGGAACGACGGTCGCGGCCACTGGGGCCACTCCTGGGCCACCTACCGGGTCCAGGCCCGCCAGCTGCGCGAGTACCTGCTCTCCCAGAGCGAGGCCGTGCGCCGCTTCGCCCTGGTGATGCGCTGGGCCAAGGTCGCCGACTGCGAGTCCTCCGGCGAATGGGGCATCGCCACGGGCAACGGCTACTACGGCGGCCTCCAGTTCTCCCTCTCGACCTGGGCCGCGTACGGCGGCGCCGGCCGACCCGACCGCCAGCCCGCGTGGTACCAGGCCGAGGTGGCCGACCGGGTCCGGGTGCGCTCGGGCCTGCACCACTGGCCCGTCTGCGGCGACTACTACCGCGGCTGACGGCGCGCCGGGCCCGGATCGGCGATGATGCCGGGATGATCGTCGTCTCCGGCACCCTCCGCATCGCCCCCGCCGACCTCGACGCCGCCGTGGCGGCCGGGGTCACCATGGCCGAGGCCAGCCTGGCCGAGCCCGGCTGCTCGGCCTACGGCTTCTGGCAGGACCCCACCGACCCCGGCCTGATCCGGGTCTTCGAGGAGTGGGCGTCGGAGGAGGCCCTGGGCGAGCACTTCGCCACCCCCCACATGGCCGAGTTCATGGGCGCCCTCGGCAACCTGGGCATCGAGGGCATGGACATCCACAAGTACCAGGTCAGCGACAAGTCCAAGCTGATGTGACCGGGTGACCGCCCGTCGGGCCGCCCCCGGTCGCCGGTAGCCTGGCGCCGTCCTCGTGGTGAGGACGCCCCCCTCCCTCGGAGTTGCCCCCATGTCCGCGCGCCCGCTGCGCAACGTCGCCATCATCGCCCACGTCGACCACGGCAAGAC
>CAYTJS010000313.1:0-3182 GCA_964438115.1 uncultured Iamiaceae bacterium | reverse complement strand
CGGGCCAACGAGCAGGTCGACGAACGGGTCATGGACTCCATGGACCTGGAGCGCGAGAAGGGCATCACCATCCTCGCCAAGAACACCTCGGTCGAGTGGGGCGGGACCAAGCTCAACATCGTCGACACCCCCGGCCACGCCGACTTCGGCGGTGAGGTCGAGCGGGCCCTGGCCATGGTCGACGGCGTGGTCCTGCTCGTCGACGCCGCCGAGGGGCCGCTGCCCCAGACCCGGTTCGTGCTGCGCAAGGCCCTGGCCCTCGACCTGCCCATGGTCCTGGTCGTCAACAAGGTCGACCGCCCCGACGCCCGCAGCCACGAGGTGGTCGACGAGGTCCTCGACCTGCTCATCGACCTCGAGGCCCACGACGACCAGCTCGAGTTCCCCGTGGTGTACGCCGCCGCCCGTGACGGCTGGGCCAGCCTCGACCCCGACACCCCCGGCGTCGACCTGAAGCCGCTGTTCGAGGTGCTCCTCGACAGCGTGCCCCCGCCCGCCGACGACGCCGACGGCCCCCTGCAGGCGCACGTCACCAACCTCGACGCCGACGCCTACGTCGGGCGCCTCGCCCTCTGCCGGGTGCACCGGGGCACGGTCCGCAAGGGCCAGCCGGTGGCGTGGTGCCGCCGGGACGGCAGCGTGGCCAACGCCCGCATCGCCGAGCTGTACGTGACCGAGCACCTCGAGCGGGTGGCCGTCGACGAGGCCGGCCCCGGCGAGCTCATCGCCCTCTCGGGCATCCCCGACATCACCATCGGCGAGACCCTCTGCGCCGCCGACCACCCGGACCCGCTGCCGGTCCTGACCGTGGACGAGCCCAGCCTCTCGGTCACCATCGGGACCAACACCTCGCCCCTCGCCGGCAAGGAGGGCAGCAAGGTCACCGCCCGCCTGGTGAAGAACCGCCTCGACGCCGAGCTGATCGGCAACGTGTCGGTCCGGGTCCTCGACACCGACCGCCCCGACACGTGGGAGGTGCAGGGTCGGGGCGAGCTCGCCCTGGCCGTGCTCGTCGAGATGATGCGCCGCGAGGGCTTCGAGCTCACCGTGGGCAAGCCCGAGGTCGTCACCCGCGAGATCGACGGCGTGCTCTGCGAGCCCGTCGAGCGCCTCACCGTCGACGTCCCCGAGGAGCACGTCGGCGCCGTCACCCAGATGATGGGCGCCCGCCGCGGCGAGCTGACCGAGATGGTCAACCACGGCACCGGCTGGGTCCGCCTCGACTACCTGGTGCCCGCCCGGGGCCTGATCGGCTTCCGCACCGCCTTCCTCACCGAGACCCGGGGCACCGGCCTGGCCCACCACGTCTTCGAGCGCTACGAGCCGTGGAAGGGCGAGCTGCGCAGCCGCACGACCGGCAGCATCGTCGCCGACCGGTCCGGCAAGGCCACCCCCTACGCCATCGAGTCCATCCAGGAGCGGGCCAGCCTCTTCGTCGGCCCCACCGACCCGGTCTACGAGGGGATGATCGTGGGCGAGAACAGCCGCTCCGAGGACATGGACGTGAACATCGTCCGGGAGAAGAAGCAGACCAACGTCCGGGCCGCCGGCAGCGACAACACCGTGAAGCTGGTGCCGCCCCGGGTGCTCTCCCTCGAGCACGCCCTCGAGTTCATCGCCGCCGACGAGGCCGTCGAGGTGACCCCCGAGAGCCTGCGCCTGCGCAAGGTGGCCCTCGACGCCACCACCCGGGCCCGCGCCCGCAAGGCCCTCAAGGCCGACCGCAGCGCCTGACCCGAACCTTGTGCGTTCCCGCCGTGATGACGGCGGATTTGCACAAGGTTCGGCGCGGAGCCGACCACCACCGCATCCCATCCGACGCGACCACCCTCCTACACGGCGTCTACCGTGCGCCCATGGCCGACCACCCCGTCCTGCGCACCCCCGACGATCGCTTCGCCGCCCTGCCCGACTTCCCCTACGAACCCCGCTACGTCGAGGTCGACGGCCTGCGCATGGCCTACGTCGACGAGGGGCCGCCGGACGGCGACGTGGTGCTCTGCCTCCACGGCGAGCCCACCTGGTCCTACCTCTACCGCCACATGATCCCGCCGCTGGTGGCCGCCGGCCTGCGGGTGGTGGCCCCCGACCTCGTCGGCTTCGGCCGCAGCGACAAGCCCACCGACCCCGACGCCTACACCTACGCCAACCACGTCGGCTGGGTGGCCGGCGTCGTGGCCGCCCTCGACCTCCGCGACATCACGCTCTTCTGCCAGGACTGGGGCGGCCTGCTCGGGCTGCGGGTGGCGGCCGAGGACCCGGACCGCTTCGCCCGCCTGGTGATCGCCAACACCGCCCTGCCCACCGGGACCTCGCCGGGGCCGGGCTTCGACTTCTGGCGGGTCTTCTCCCAGGAGGTCGACCCCTTCGTCTGCGGTGACCTGGTCCAGCAGGCCAGCGTGCGCGAGCTGTCGCCGGCCGAGACCGCCGCCTACGACGCCCCCTTCCCCGATGCCTCGTACCAGGTGGCGGCCCGGCGCTTCCCCCTGCTGGTGCCCGTCGAGTCCGACGACCCCGCCGTGCCCGCCAACCGGGCCGCCTGGGAGGTGCTCGAGCGGTGGGAGAAGCCGACCCTCGTGCTGTGGGCCCCCAACGACCCCGTGCTGGGGACGGTCGGCCCGGAGTTCCGGGACCGCATCCCCGGGGCGGCCGGCCAGCCCCACCAGACCTTCGACGCCGCCTCGCACTTCCTCCAGGAGGACGTGGGCCCGGAACTGGCCGCCGCCGTGGTCGACCTCGTCGCCCGGACCCGCTGAGCCGCCTCCGCCGGCGGTACGGTCCCGGGATGGCCGACAACGAGAAGCCACACGTCTACGTCCCGCCCGGCGAGGCCCCGCCCGCCGACCTCGTGCTCGAGGACCTCGAGGAGGGCACCGGTGACGAGGCCGTGGCCGGCCAGCCCGTCGAGGTCCACTACGTGGGCGTGGCCTGGAGCACCCGCCAGCAGTTCGACGCCAGTTGGGACCGGGGTGACACCTTCCGCTTCGACCTCGGCGCCGGCCAGGTCATCAAGGGCTGGGACCAGGGCGTGGCCGGGATGAGGGTCGGCGGGCGCCGCCGCATCACGATCCCGCCCAACCTCGGCTACGGCAAGGCCGGCGCCGGCGGCGTCATCCGGGGCGGCGAGACCCTCGTCTTCGTCGTCGACCTCCTCGGCGTCGGGTGAGGCTGTATCTCTCGTC
>CAYTJS010000312.1:0-4355 GCA_964438115.1 uncultured Iamiaceae bacterium | reverse complement strand
CGGTCGGAGGGATCCCGGGCCTCGTCGCGTCCGGGGCCAGGGAGGGAGCCGGGACCGGGCCGCGACCCGGCCGTCAGGTGAAGTAGGGGTTCTCGCCCTGGGTGTGGTCGGTGCCGTCGACCACCTCGGTGATCTCGGGGATGGCCTCGAGGATGGCGGCCTCGATGCCATCGCGGAGGGTGATGGCGCTCACGGCGCAACCCTGGCAGCCCCCGCCCATGGTGACCACGGCCCGGTGCTCGTCCTCGATGCGCTCCAGCAGGGCGAAACCGCCGTGGGCGGCGAGGGCGGGGTTGATCGACTGCTCGAGGAGCTGGCGCACCTTCTCCTCGGTGGTGCCGGTCAGCTCGATGTCGGCGCCGGCGAGGGGGTTGGGGCGGTTGGGGTTGCGCAGCACCAGACCGGGCTGGTCGCTGGTGCTGGGCAGGTCGAGGGTGGCGCCCAGGAGCTTGGCCACCGAGTTGGCCGGGACGATCACGGCCAACTCGCCGGTCACGGCCACCGAGTCGCCCTCCTCGGCCTCGTCGAGGGTGGCGAAGGCCAGGTCGTAGGCGTAGTCCACGCCCTGGGTGCCGACCACCTCGATGCGCAGGCACAGGTCGTCACCGTCGGTCTCGCGGGCCCGCAGCTCGAGGATCTGGGCCAGGGCCTCGTCGGTCACGGTGACCACGGGCTCGGTGCGCAGGGCCTCGGGGACGTCGACGCTCACAGGATGCTCCTCGGGAATTCCACGGTCCAGACCGTGGAAAGCCTACGACCGGCCCAACCCCTCCGCCACGGCCGGGATTCCCGCTTGGCTCAGCCGGTCGGCAGGGTGAGGGTGAGCACCGCCCCGCTGGTCCCGTCCTCGCGGGGCTCGGCCGCCACCGAGCCGCCGTGGCCGGCGGCCACGTCGGCCACGATGGCCAGGCCCAGCCCTGACCCGGGCAGGGTGCGGGTGGCCGTCGAGCGGTGGAAGCGGTCGAAGACCCGCTCCCGGTCCTCGGCGGGGATACCGGGGCCGTGGTCGGCCACGGTGAGGACGACCCCGTCGCCCACCGCCAGCCCTACCTCCAGGCGGGTGCCCGGCGGCGAGAACTTGTCGGCGTTGTCCACCAGGTTGCGCACGGCCCGCTCGAGGAGGGGCTCGGCGCCCTCGACCACGACCGGACCCGGCGGCAGGCTCAACTCGATGGGCCGCCCCGTGCGGTCGCGGGCCTGGGCCACCACGGTCGCCACCAACTCGTCGAGGGCCACCGGAGCGAAGGGGTGGTCGGCGGATCGGGCCTGGGTGGCCAGGTCGACGAGTTCGCCGACCAGGTCGCTCAGCTCCCGCGACTCGCTGGCGATGACCCCCAACAGGCGCCGGCGCTCGTCGGGGTCGAGGTCCTCGGCCCGTTCCAGCAGCTCGGCGCTGGTGCGCAGGCTGGTGAGCGGGGTGCGCAGCTCGTGGCTGGCGTCCTGGACGAGCTGGGCCTGGCGTTGCCGTGAATCGGCCAGGGCCGAGAGCATCGTGTTGAACGAGGTGGCCAGACGGGCCACCTCGTCGTGGCCCCGGACGGGGATGGTCACCGTCAGGTCCTGGGTGGCGGCCACCTGCTCGGCGGAGTCGGCCAGGGCCCGCACCGGACCGGTGAGGCGCCGGGCCACCAGCCAGCCGACGAGGCCGGCCATGACGGCGCCGGCCACGGTGATGAGCAGGAGGCGACCGGCGAGGGCGTCGAGGACGTCCTCGGTCTCGGTGAGGTCTCGGGCCAGCTGCACGGCACCGCCGTCGCGCAACCCGGCGGTCAGCACCCGGTAGCTGACGCCGTCGACCTCGACGGTCGCCAGTCGCCGGTCGGCCCCGCCGGCCGCCACGGCGAGGTCCTCGTCCCCGACCGGGAGGTCGGCGCCCGAGGTGGCGGTCACGCGCCCGTCCTCGTCCAGCACCTGGGTCGACACGTCGGGGGCGAAGCTGGCCGGGGGCCCCGCCGGCCCCGGCCGGCCCGGGATCCCGGCGTCGCTGCCCAGGCCCGGCAACGAGCGGCGTCCGTCGACCACCTCACCGCCCCGCCGCAGCAGGAACTGGTCGACCTGGTCGTGCAGCTCACGGCTGGTCGTGACCCAGGCCAGGGTGGTGGCCAGGCCGATGGCCACGGCCCCGAGCACGGCGAACACGGCGACGAGGCGCCAGCGCAGGCTCATGGCGCCGACGGACGCAGGACGTAGCCCACGCCCCGCACCGTGTGGACGAGGCGGTCCTCGCCGCCGGCCTCGGTCTTGCGGCGCAGGTACCCGATGTAGACGTCCAGGGACTTCGACCCCGTCTCGAAGTCGTAGCCCCAGATGCGGTCGTAGATGACGCTGCGCTCGAGCACGATCCCGGCGTTGACCATCAGCAGCTCGAGCAGCTCGAACTCGGTCTTGGTCAGCTCGAGGGTGCGCTCCCCCCGCTGGGCCTGGCGCCGCGGCGGGTCGAGGACGAGGTCGGCCACCCGCAGCACGTCGGCGGCGCCGCCCGGGCTGGTGCGCCGCAGCAGGGCCCGCACCCGGGCCAGCAGCTCGTCGAGGGCGAAGGGCTTGGGGAGGTAGTCGTCGGCCCCGGCGTCGAGCCCGGCCACCCGGTCGGAGACCTCGTGGCGGGCGGTGAGCACCAGGACCGGCGTGCGGTAGCCCCGCTCCCGCAGCATGCGGCAGACGGTCAGGCCGTCGAGGCGGGGCATCATCACGTCGAGGACGATGAGGTCGGGTTCCCGGCGGGTGATCTCGTCGAGGGCCTCGTCGCCGTCGGTGGCGGTCACGACCTCGTGGCCGGCGAAGCGCAGGGCCGAGTCGAGGGTCTGGCGCACGTTGGCGTCGTCCTCCACGACGAGGACGCGGGCCGCGGGGGTCTCGGACACGTCCGTCGGTCTACACGGGCCGATCAAGACGCGGGTAAGAACCGGTGGGTCGCGTTCTCGCGCGCTTCTCAGGGACGGGCAAGGAGCGGCTTACCCCGGCCCCGCATCGTGGCTCCCGTCAACCCCCAAGGAGCTCGGAAAGGAGCCCACGATGAGGACCCCCCTGCGAACCCTGGTGGCCGCCGCCGCCATCGCCGGAGCCGGCGTGGCCGGTTTCGGCCTCTCCTCCGCCCTCGCCCAGAGCGAGGACCCGTCGACCGCGACGGTCCAGGAGCAGCCGACGGCCCCCGCCGACGGGCAGGCGCCCGTCGACTGCGAGGGCCCCGGCCGCCACGGCCCGCCGCTCGACGCCCTGGCCGAGGCCATCGGCATCGACGCCGAGGAGCTGCGCACCGCCCTCGAGGAGGGCCAGACCCCGGCCGAGGTGGCCGAGGCCAACGGCGTCAGCCGGGCCGAGCTGGTCGACGCCATCGTCGCCGACATGAACGAGCACCTCGACCACGCGGTCGAGGACGGCCACCTCACCGAGGCCGAGGCCCAGGAGCGCCGGGCCGACGCCGAGGAGCACGCCCAGGCCATCGCCGACGGCGAGCGCCCCGAGGGCAGGGGCCCCGGTGGCCCCGGTGGCCGCCCGGCGCCCGAGGACGGCAACCAGGACCAGGACGCCTGACCGACCCGCCCTCTCCCGGCACGCCATACCCCCGGGGCCCCTCCCCCGGGGGTATGGCGCGTCCAGGGGTCCTACGCTGCGGCGATGGCCGTGCTGGTGGTGAACCACGATCGCTTCTCGCTCCCGGGGATCGTGGGCGAGCGCCTCGAACACCACGGCTTCGAGCTGGAGGACCTCGTGGTCGTCCACGACATCGCCCACCCGACCTCCGAGGTCGAGTTCCCGGACCCCCGTGACTACGAGCTGATCCTGCCCATGGGCTCGCCCTGGTCGGTGTACGACACCGCCACCATCGGCACCTGGATCGGACGGGAGCTGGACCTGCTGCGGGCGGCGGTCGACCACGACGTGCCCGTGCTGGGCATCTGCTTCGGGGGCCAGGCCCTGGCCGCGGCAATGGGGGCGACGGTCGAACGGGCCCCTGGCGCCGAGATCGGCTGGTACGAGATCGAGCCCGCCGTGGACTGGATCGCCCCCGGGCCGTGGTTCCAGTGGCACTTCGACCGTTTCGAGGTGCCCGCCGGGGCCACCACGTTGGCGTCGGGTCCGCTCGGGCCGCAGGCGTACCGGTTCGGGCGCAATCTCGGGCTGCAGTTCCACCCCGAGATCACCGCCGGCCTGCTCGGCGAGTGGTTGTCGGTCGCCGACGAGGCCGAGCTGCGCCACCTCGAGATCGCGCCCGACCACCTCCTCGAGCTCACCGCCGAGCAGGAGCGCCGGTCCCGCCCCCACACCGAGGCCTTGGTCGACCACTACCTCACCGAGATCGCCCACCTCCGCTGACTGTGAGGATCTCGGGCGTGGCCCGGGGTGTTGTGCTGGGC
>CAYTJS010000311.1:1256-4364 GCA_964438115.1 uncultured Iamiaceae bacterium | reverse complement strand
AAACATCCCGCTCGGCTACTACAAGGACGAGAAGAAGACGGCCGAGACCTTCCTCACCGCCCCCGACGGCACCCGCTACGCCGTCCCTGGCGACTTCGCCACCGTCGAGGAGGACGGCTCCATCACCCTGCTGGGCCGTGGCTCGGTGTCGATCAACTCCGGTGGCGAGAAGATCTTCCCCGAGGAGGTCGAGGCGGCGGTGAAGTCCCACCCCGCCGTCTACGACGCCACCGTCGTCGGCGTGAAGGACGAGCGCTGGGGTCAGCGGGTCGCCGCCGTGGTCCAGTTGCGCGACGACGCCACCCTCGAGTCGATCACCGCCCTGCAGGACCACTGCCGCCAGGAGATCGCCGGCTACAAGGTGCCCCGTCAGGTCCACCTGGTCGACACCGTCGTGCGGGCGCCCTCGGGCAAGCCCGACTACCGGTGGGCGGCCGACCAGGCCAGCGGCACCCCGGACCTGATCGACGAGGCCTTCGCCTGAGTCAGCGGGCGAGGGCGAGAGCGGCGGCGGGCCGGTGACCACGGTCCTCTGCCACCTGGGCCATCGGGTCGCCGCCCAGGTGGCCGAGGCCCGGCCCGACGTCGAGGTCGTCGCCGTCGGCGCCGACACCGACCCGTCGGTCACCGGCGAGGTGCTCCTCACCACCCACCTCTTCGCCGATGACCTGCCCGCCCAGTTGGCCCGGGACGTGACCTGGGTGCACAACTTCGGCACCGGGGTCGACCGCTTCCCGCTCGACCTCCTCGGCCCCGACCAGGTGCTCACCTGTTCCCGGGGGGCGTCGGCCGAGCCCATCTCCGAGTGGGTGCTGGCCCAGCTCCTCGCCTTCGAGAAACAGCTCCCCGAGTCCTGGGTCCACGAGCCGCCCGAGCGCTGGAACCACGCCGAGCTGGGCACGCTCGCCGGCCGCCGCGTCGGCATCGTCGGCTACGGCGGCATCGGCCGCGCCGTGGCTCGACGGGTCCTGCCCTTCGGCAGCGAGGTCCGGGTCCTGCGCCGCCGGGCCGAGCCGATCACCGACGACGGCGTCGAAGCGGTCACCGACCCCCTGGCCCTGGCCGCCTGGTGCGACCACCTGGTCCTCGCCGCCCCGGCCACCGCCGCCACCCGCCACCTGGTCGGCGCCGAGTTCCTGGCCGCCCTGGGGCCCGGCGCCCACCTGGTCAACATCGCCCGCGGTTCGCTCGTCGACCAGGAGGCGCTGCGGGTCGCCATCGACGACGGCCGGGTCGTCCGGGCCAGCCTCGACACCGTGGAGCCCGAGCCCCTGCCGGCCGGCCACTGGCTCTACACCCACCCCCGGGTCCACCTCACGCCCCACATCTCGTGGAGCTCCCCCGCCGGCCACGAGCGTCTCCTCGGCATCTTCCTCGAGGAGCTGGACCGCTGGACGGCGGGTCGGCCCCTGGTGAACGTCGTCGACCCCGCCGAGGGCTACTGACCGAGCCGGCGGCGCCGCCCCCGATGACCGGCCGACCGGCCCTCGCCGCCGGATCCTTTTATCGCTAAGGTTGACGCATGGCGCTGACCCTGCAGGAGGCTGCGGACCGACTCGGCGTCCACTACATGACCGTGTACCGGTGGGTACGCACCGGCCGCCTGCCCGCCACCAAGCAGGGCGCGTCGTGGATCGTGACCGATGCCGACCTGGCCTCGGTCGCCCATCCGGCGGCCAACGGCGGCCAGCCCGTGGCCACGCCCGCCACCCGGCGCCGCCGGGTCGACCACGTCGAGCGCCTCCACCGTCGCCTCATCGCCGGCGACGAGGCCGGCGCCGTGGCCGTGGCCGAGTCGGCCCTCGCCGGGGGGATGGAGCCCGAGGCGCTCTACCTCGACGTCCTCACCGGGGCCATGGCCCGCATCGGTGACCGCTGGTCCATGGGTGAGGTCTCGGTGGCCGAGGAGCACCAGGCCACGGCCATCATGCACCGCCTCCTCGGACGCCTCGGCCGCAACTTCACCCGGCGGGGTCGCCGGCGGGGGACGATCGTGCTCGGCGCCGTGGCCGGTGACGCCCACGGGCTCCCGTCGGCGCTCCTGGCCGACCCCCTCCGCGGCCGGGGTTTCCTGGTGCTCGACCTGGGCCCCGACGCCCCGGACGAAGCGTTCGTGCACGCGGCCACCAGCGCCGACGACCTGATCGCCGTCGGGATCACGGCGACCTCGGCCGCCACCGAGGGCGTGGCCGCCACCATCGCCGCCCTCCGGGCGGCAGGCGTGACCGTCCCGGTGCTGGCCGGGGGCTCGGCCATCCCCGACCTCGAGACGGCCCGGGCCATCGGGGCCGACCGCTGGGCCGCCGACGGCTGGGCCGCCCTCGACTTCTTCACCGCCGCTGCCGCCGGCTGACACACCCGAAGGAAGTTTCCCCCTCGGGGTTGACATCTTGTTTAGTGCTAAATAAAGTGTTTAGTGCTAAACACCCCACAAGGAGGGAATCCCCCGATGTCCCGTCGTCTGATCAAGATCCTCGCCTTCGCCCTGGCCGGCACCCTCGTGCTGGCCGCCTGCGGCGACGACGAGGAGTCCTCCTCGGACACCACCGAGGCCAGCGAGACCACCGAGGCCCCGGACACCACCGAGGCCGCCGAGCCCACCGGTGACATCGTCGAGACGGCCAGCGCCGCCGGCGACTTCACCACCCTGCTCGCCGCCGCCGAGGCCGCCGGCCTCGTCGAGACCCTGCAGGGTGAGGGCCCTCTGACGGTCTTCGCCCCGACCGACGCCGCCTTCGAGGCGACGCTGGCCGAACTGGACCTGACCGCCGAGGAGCTCCTCGCCGACACCGAGACCCTGACCTCGATCCTCACCTACCACGTGGTCGAGGGTGAGTACCTCGCCGAGGACGTCATCGGCCTCGACGGCGAGGAGGTGCCCACGGTCAACGGTGCCCCCGTGACCATCACCGTCGACGGTGAGACCGTCCTGGTGAACGACGTGCCGGTGGTCGCCACCGACGTGGTCGCCACCAACGGCGTGATCCACGTCATCGACGGCGTCCTCCTGCCCCCCAGCTAGGTAGCGCTCCCTCCCACCGGACGGCGTGGGGGGTGGGTCGCTGGCCCCCCGGGCCCCCCCCCCCCCCCCCCGCGGGAACCCAGGAC
>CAYTJS010000311.1:0-1246 GCA_964438115.1 uncultured Iamiaceae bacterium | reverse complement strand
CCCTGCTCCTGGGCGGCAAGGTCCAGGCCTCGCCCGGCTACGCGGACCACGTGCGCTTCACCGAGAAGGCCGCCTGCCAGCGCTGCAAGGCCCGGGTCTGCGCCGAGGTCTGCTCGGGCCAAGCCATCACGGTCAACCCGGACGGCCCGGTGCCCCTGTTCGACCGCGAGAAGTGCGTGCACTGCGGCGCCTGCCTGTGGAACTGCTCCCAGGCCAACACGGACAAGACCGAGCTGACCAACGTGGAGTTCCGGGCCGGGTCGGGCGGATTGCACTCCGCGGAAAATTAGCAGGCCGTCCCAAGAGATGCCTCCGGCGGGGGGGGGGGGGGGGCCCCCCCCCCCCCGCCCCCCCCCCCCACGCCCCGGCGGTCACCATGACCAGCATGAACCCACCGATCGCGAGGACCGTCGACCTCCTGCTGGAGGCGTCGGTCCTCGGCTCGTTCTCCCGCATGGGCCCCGCCGTCCGCCGCCGCACCGACCGGTGGTCGCCCCTCCCCCGCCTCGACGGGCGGCGGGTGGTGGTCACCGGCATCACCAGCGGCATCGGTCGGGCCGCCACCGACCAGCTCCTGCGCCTCGGCGCCGACGTCCTGGCCGTCGGCCGCGACGAGGCCCGCACCGCCCGGGCCGCCGAGGAACTGGCCACCGCCACCGGCAGCACCACCATCGAGCCGCTGATCGCCGACCTGGGTGACCTGACGGCGGTGGCGGCCCTGGCCGAGCAGGTCGCCACCCGGGGCCCGGTCGACGCCCTCGTCCACAACGCCGGCGCCCTCCTCGACGAACACCGCCTGACCGCCGACGGCATCGAGACCACCGTCGCCGTACACCTCGTCGGCCCCCACCTGCTGACCCGACGCCTGGAGCCGACCCTGGCCGACGGAGCCCGGGTCCTGTGGGTCACCTCCGGCGGAATGTACACCCAGGGCCTCGACGTCGATCGCCTGGAGTCCCCGCCGGCGCACTACCGCGGCAGCGTCGCCTACGCCCGGGCCAAGCGGGCCCAGGTCGAGCTGCTCGGCCACTGGGCCCGACGCCTGGCCCCCCGGGCCGTGGCCCACGCCATGCACCCCGGCTGGGCCGCCACCCCCGGGGTCAGCGAGAGCCTGCCCACTTTCGACCGCCTCCTCGGCCCCCTGCTGCGCACCCCCGCGGAGGGGGCCGACACCCTGGTGTGGCTGGTCGCAGCCGACGAACCCGCCCGCACGAGCGGTGACCTCTGGCTCGACCGACGCCGGCGC
>CAYTJS010000310.1:0-4404 GCA_964438115.1 uncultured Iamiaceae bacterium | reverse complement strand
GCCAGTCGGGGTGACCCGCAGGAAAGTGCCACAGAGAACAGACCGCCGATGGCGGGCCTCGGCCCGCACAGGCAAGGGTGAAACGGTGCGGTAAGAGCGCACCAGCACCCCGGGTGACCGGGGTGGCTCGGCAAACCCCACCCGGAGCAAGGCCGAGTCGGGGAACGGACGGCCCGTCCGGCCCTCTTCGGAGGGCCATCCCCAGGTAGGCCGCTCAGATGGATGGCCACCCATCCGGTGTCCCGCAAGGGCCCGGTGGACAGAACCCCGCCTACAGGCCGGCTCACCGTCACCGAACGACCCTGTGCCAGGGTGGGGGATGGGCAAGCTGATCTACGGGTCGAACGTGTCGCTCGACGGGTGGACCGAGACGGCGGACGGGGGCTTCGACTGGGGGGCGCCCGACGACGAGGTGTTCGCCTTCATCACCGGGTTGATGGCCTCGGCCGGCACCTACCTGTACGGGCGGCGGATGTACGAGACCCTGGCCGTGTGGGAGACCGACCCCGTGCTGGCCGGCCACTCCCCCCTCGCCGCCGCCTACGCCGAGACCTGGCAGGCGGCCGACAAGATCGTCTGGTCGACCACGCTGGCCGAGCCGCTCACCGCCCGCACCCGCATCGAGCGGGTCTTCGACCCCGAGGCGGTGCGGACCCTCAAGGAATCCACCGACCACGACCTGCTCGTCGGCGGCCCCGACCTCGCCGGCCAGGCCATCCGGGCCGGCCTCGTCGACGAGTTGGTCCTCTTCGTGGCCCCGGTCCTGCTCGGCGGTCGCAACGCCGCCCTCCCCGCCGACACCAACCTCCCGCTGGAGCTCGTGGACGAGCATCGCTTCGCCAACGGCGTGGTCCACCTCCGGTACCGCATCACGATCTGACGCCCCGGAGACTCCGGGGGCGGTTGCCGGATCCGTTGCCGGGGGCGCCCACGTGTGCGAACATCTGTTCGTGACCGACGGGGCGACCATCCTCCACGCCGACCTGGACTCGTTCTACGCCTCGGTCGAGCAGCGGGACGACCCTCGGCTGCGGGGACGACCGGTGGCCGTGGGCGGCGGGGTGGTGCTGGCGGCCAGCTACGAGGCCAAGGCCCACGGGGTGCGCACGGCCATGAGCGGGCGTCAGGCCCGGCGGCTGTGCCCCGGGCTGATCGAGGTGCCGCCCCGGATGCGGGCGTACAGCCAGGCCAGCAAGGCGGTCTTCGCCGTCTTCGACGACACCACACCCGTCGTCGAGCCCCTCTCCATCGACGAGGCCTTCCTCGACGTCGGTGGGCTGCGGCGCACGGCCGGGACCCCCGAGGCCATCGCCACCCGTCTGCGCCAGGAGGTGGCCGACCGGGTCGGCCTGCCCATCACCGTCGGGGTGGCCCGCACCAAGTTCCTGGCCAAGGTGGCCAGCGCCGTGGCCAAGCCCGACGGGCTGCTGGTGGTGCCGCCCGCCGAGGAGCTGGCCTTCCTGCACCCCCTGCCCGTCGGGCGCCTGTGGGGCGTCGGGGCCAAGACCGAGGCCAAGCTGGCCGAACGGGGCATCCGCACCGTCGCCGAGGTGGCCGACCTCGACCCCGACGCCCTCGTCGCCATGCTGGGACCGGCCGCGGGCCACCACCTCCACGCGCTGGCCCACAACCGGGACCCCCGGCGGGTCGAGGGCGGCCGGCGACGGCGCTCGATCGGGTCCCAGTGCGCCCTCGGCCGCCGCAAGCGCACCCACGACGAGCTCGACGCCGTGCTCGTGGCCATCGTCGACCGGGTGACCCGCCGCCTGCGGGTGGCCCGGCGGGTCGCCCGCACCGTGACCCTGCGGCTGCGTTTCGAGGACTTCGAGCGGGTGACCCGGTCCCACACGCTCGGCCAGGCCACCGACGACACCGGGCTCCTGCTCGGGGCCGCCCGCACCCTGCTGGCCGACGCCGGCCCACTCATCGCCACCCGCGGCATCACCCTCCTCGGTCTCAGCCTGGCCAACCTCGACGACGCCGACGCCGTCCAGCTCACCCTCCCCTTCGACCGCCGGCGGCCGGAGACCGCCGACCGCACCGTGGACGAGATCCGCGCCCGCTTCGGTACCGATGCCCTGCGCCGCGCCGTCCTGGTCGGGCGCGCCACCGGCTTCACCGTCCCGCTGCTCCCCGACTGACCACCACCCCTCCCCCGGGCGAACGGACATCGGGGGTGGGCGTCGGTAGCGTGGGACGAATGGCAGGACGTCGCGGCTCCGATCGGTCGCGCCGTCCCCACCGGACCTGGCCCCAGCGCCTGCTGATCGGGTTCAACTCGCTCGTGGTGGTGGCCGCCCTGGCCGCCGCCGTCACCCTCGGCTACGCCAACGACAAGCTCCAGGACGTCCAGGTCATCGACCTCGGCACCGGCGTGCTCACCGAGGCCCCCGAAGACCCGGGCGAGCCCCAGAACTACCTCCTGGTCGGCACCGACTCGGCCGAGCGCCTCGACGAGTCCGACCCCGCCGCCCGCGAGAGCCAGGGCCTGCTGTCGGACACGATCATGGTGCTGCGGGTCGACCCCGACAACACCCAGGCCCAGATCCTGTCCTTCCCCCGTGACCTGTGGGTGACCATCCCCGGCTGGGGTGAGCAGAAGATCAACGCCGCCCTCTCCGGCGGGCGTGACACGCTCATCGCCACCATCGAGGAGAGCTTCGGCATCCCGATCAACCACTACGTCGAGGTCGACTTCCTCGGCTTCCAGCAGCTGGTGGACGCCGTGGACGGGATCCCGGTGTGGTTCGACCGGCCGATGCGCGACGAGAACACCGGCCTGTACATCCCCACTATCGGGTGTCACGTGCTGACCGCCGACCAGGCCCTGGCCTACGCCCGGTCCCGCCACCTCGAGTACAAGGAGGACGGGTCCTGGCAGTTCGACGGCACCGGCGACCTCGGGCGCATCTCCCGTCAGCAGGACTTCATCCGCCGGTCCATCGCTCGGGCCATCGACAAGGGCATCCGCAACCCCATCACGCTGAACGCCCTGGTCAACGCCGGCATCAACAGCGTGTCCATCGACGAGAGCCTCACGGTCGACGACCTGCTGCGCCTGGGCCGGCGCTTCAGCTCCTTCGATCCCGACGAGCTGCAGACGATGTCGCTCGACACCTACTTCGACTTCGCCGGCGAGATCTCGATCCTGCGCCTGTCGGACACGCCCGAGAACGCCGCCCGGCTGAACATCTTCCGGGGGGTCGCCGACAACGCCGCCCCCGGCGGCGCCGCCGATGCTGCCTCGGTGAGCGTGCAGGTCCTGAACGGGACGGGCACCGGCGGGCAGGCCACCGAGGTCTCCTCCGGACTGGCCGCCCTCGGCTTCGACACCTCGCCCGGCACCGGTGACGCCGAGACCTTCGGCGCCCCCACCACCGTGGTGCGCACGACGGCCGGGAACGAGGCCACCGCCCAGTTCGTCGCCTCGCAGCTCGTGAACGGCGCAACCGTCGAGGTCGTGGCCGACACCGGTGGCGCCGACGTCGTGGTCGTCACCGGTGGCGACTACGCCGGCGTGGTCACCTCGCTGGTCGCCCCCACGACCACGACCACCCTGGCGGCGCCCAGCACCACCGCCGTCGCGCCCTCGACGACCCTGCCCCCGCTGCCCACCACCACGGTGGCCGGCATCGTCCCGACCACCCCCGAGGGCCAGAGCTGCGGCTGAGGGCCACGGCGGCGGGTACGTTCGCCCCGTGGGGGCCGACGCCGTGGTGCTCGAGGTGGACGGGCGTGAGGTCCGCATCACCAACCCCGACAAGGTCTTCTTCCCGAAGCGGGGCGAGACCAAGCTCGACCTCGTCCGCTACTACCAGGCGGTGGCGGGGCCCCTGCTGACGGCGGTGCAGGGGCGGCCCATCCTCCTGCAGCGGTTCCCCGACGGCGCCGGCGGGAAGTCCTTCTTCCAGAAGCGGGTCCCGAAGGGGGCGCCCGACTGGCTGACCACCACCATCGTGTCCACCCCCAACGGCACGACGTCCAACGCCCTGGTGGCCGAGGACCTGGCCCACCTGCTCTGGGCGGTCAACCAGGGGTGCCTCGGTTTCCACGTCTGGCCCTTCGCCAGCGACGACCCCGACCACGTCGACGAGCTGCGCATCGACCTCGACCCCCAGCCCGGCGTCGTGTTCGACCAGGTACGGGAGGCCGCCGGCGAGGTGCGCACCCTGCTCGACGAGCTGGGCCTGGTCGGTGGCCCCAAGACCACCGGCAACCGGGGCCTGCACGTCTACGTGCGCCTCCTCCCCCACTGGGACGCCTACGAGGTACGGGCCGCCGCGGTCGCCCTGGCCCGCGAGCTGGAGCGGCGCCGGCCCGACCTGCTCACCGCCGCCTGGTGGAAGGAGGAGCGGAGCGATCGGGTCTTCGTGGACTACAACCAGAACGCCCCCCACAAGACCG
>CAYTJS010000309.1:0-4422 GCA_964438115.1 uncultured Iamiaceae bacterium | reverse complement strand
ACCACCTTCGGGTTCACCGACGGCGACCGGCTCCTCGGTCAGGTGTCGCTGCCGACCCCTGGGGCCCACAACGCCCGCAACGCCGCGGCCGCCCTGGCCATGGGCCTGGCCCTCGGTGCGCCGTTCGAGGCCGGTCGGGTGGCGCTGGCCCGCTTCGGCGGGGTGGCCCGGCGCTTCGAGCACCGCGGCGAGGTGGGCGGCGTGACCTTCGTCGACGACTACGCCCACCTGCCCACCGAGGTGGCCGCCGCCCTCGCCGCCGGACGGGACACCGCACCGGACCGCCTGGTGGCCGTCTTCCAGCCCCACCGGTACACCCGCATCGCCGCCCTGGCCGACGAGTTCGGGCCCGCCTTCGGGGTCGCCGACCTGGTGGCGGTCACCGACGTCTACGCCGCCGGCGAGACCCCGGTACCCGGCGTGTCGGGCAAGCTCGTCGTCGACGCCGTGGCCCGTCACGACCCCGACCGGACCGTGGCCTACCTGCCCCGCCGCGAGGACCTCGTCGCCTACCTGGTCCAGCGCCTCCGGCCCGGTGACCTCTGCCTCACCCTCGGGGCCGGCGACCTCACCACGCTGCCCGACGAACTGCAGGCCGCACTGGCGGCCCGTCCCGCGCCGTGACCGGGGGCGCCGTCCTGGACCGCCTGGCCGAGCGGCTGGGCCCCCGGGCCCGGCGCGACGAGCCGTTGGCCCCCCTCACCACCTACCGGGTGGGTGGGCCGGCCGCGGTCCTGGTGACCGCCGAGGACGAGGACGACCTCGTCGCCGTGGTCGGAGCCCTCGATGGCCTCGATCCCCGGCCCCCGGTGCTCGTGGTCGGCAAGGGCTCCAACCTCCTCGTCCACGACGACGGCTTCCCCGGCCTCGTGGTCCGCCTCGGCGCCGGCTTCTCGACCGTGGCCGTCGAGGGCACCGTCGTCACCGCCGGTGGCGCCGTCGCCCTGCCCGTCCTGGCCCGCCAGACGGCCACCGCCGGCCTCACCGGCCTGGAGTGGGCGGTGGGGGTGCCCGGCTCGGTCGGCGGCGGCGTGCGCATGAACGCCGGCGGGCACGGCTCCGACATGGCCGCCACCCTCGTGCGGGCCCGGCTGGTCGACCTCGCCACGGGTGCCGACGAGGAGGTGCCCGCCGCCGCCCTCGACCTGGGGTACCGGCGGTCCGCCGTGCGGCCCGAGCAGGTGGTGTGCCGCGCCGACTTCGCCCTGGCGCCCGGTGACGCCGACGCCGCCCTGGCCGAGATCGCCGACATCGTGCGCTGGCGCCGGGAGCACCAGCCCGGTGGCGCCAACGCCGGATCGGTGTTCACCAACCCCGAGGGCGACTCGGCGGGCCGCCTCATCGACCTCAGCGGGGCCAAGGGCCTCCGGGTGGGGACGGCCGCGGTGTCGACCAAGCACGCCAACTTCATCCAGGCCGACCCCGACGGGCGGGCCGCCGACGTCCACGCCGTGATGGTCGCCGTGGCCGACCGCGTCCGGGCCGCCACGGGCGTGGACCTCGAGCCCGAGACCAGGCTCGTGGGCTTCGCCCCGTGGGGGAGTGAGCGGTGAGCGACCCCGGCGCCCTCGTCCACGACGTCGAACCCCGGCTGGCCGAGCGCCGCCAGGAGGTGGACCGCGACCGGCAGCGCCGACGCCGACGGAGTTGGGCTGCCCTCGCCGTCGTCGGCGCCGTCGCCGCGCTGGCGGTGGCCGCCACGTGGTCGCCCCTCCTCGACGTCGAGGAGGTGACGGTGCAGGGCGCGCAGCGGGCCGACCCCGATGACCTGCGGTCCGCCGCCGGGGTGGTCGTGGGTGACCCGCTCACCTGGTTCGACCCCGCCGGGGCCGAGGCCCGACTGGTCGAGGAGCCCTGGGTCCTCACCGCCGAGGTCGACCGGTCGTGGGACGGCACCGTCACCATCGAGGTCGAGGAGCGCCGCCCCGCCGCCGTGGTGGCCGCCGCCGACGGGGGGTGGCTGGTCACCGACGGCGACGGCCGCGTGCTCACCCGGCTCGACGAGCAGCCCACCGACCTGCCCGTCCTGGCCGGGGCGACGAGCACCGCCGCCGTGGGCGACACCCTCGACGACGACGTGCGGGCCGCCCTGGCGGTCGCCGCCGTGGCCCCTGACGCCCTGCGCCCGGCGCTGGCCACCGTCCGGCCCCTGGGCGACGACGTCGAGCTGGATCTGCGGGAGGGCGGCACCATCGCCCTCGGGGGCACGCAGGACGCCGCCGAGAAGCTGGCCTCGGCCGCTGCCGTGCTGGGGGCGGTGCCCGACGGCTGCGTGCAGCGGCTCGACGTCAGCCTGCCCAGCGCTCCCGCCCTGGTGCGGGCGCCGGGGTGCTGACGGAGGGTCCGGGCACGCGAGAGCCGGCCGATGGCCCTACCATCGGGTCAGCACCGGACCGTGGTGCCGCCGGCCCGGGCCGGGCCGCGGCGCCCCAGGAGGACCCCATGATCGGCAACCCCCAGAACTACCTGGCCGTGATCAAGGTCGTCGGCGTGGGCGGTGGCGGCGTCAACGCCGTCAACCGGATGATCGACGCCGGCCTGAAGGGCGTCGACTTCATCGCCGTCAACACCGACGCCCAGGCGCTGCTCATGAGCGACGCCGAGGTCAAGCTCGACATCGGCCGGGAGCTCACGCGGGGACTCGGCGCCGGCAGCGACCCCGAGGTCGGCCGGGTCGCCGCCGAGGAGCACCGGGCCGAGATCGAGGAGGCCCTGGCCGGGGCCGACATGGTCTTCATCACCGCGGGCAAGGGCGGCGGCATTGGCACGGGCGCCGCGCCCGTCATCGCCGAGGTCGCCCGGTCGGTGGGCGCCCTCACCATCGCCGTGGTCACCCGGCCCTTCAGTTTCGAGGGCCGTCGCCGCACGGTGCAGGCCGAGCAGGGCATCCAGCGCCTGAAGGAGGCGGTGGACACCCAGATCGTGATCCCGAACGACCGGCTCCTGACCGTGTCGGACGAGAACACGTCGATGCTCAACGCCTTCAAGATGGCCGACGAGATCCTCCTGCAGGGCGTGCAGGGCATCACCGACCTGATCACCACGCCGGGCCTGATCAACACCGACTTCGCCGACATCAAGACCGTGATGGCCAACGCCGGCTCGGCCCTCATGGGCATCGGCTACGCCTCCGGTGAGGGACGGGCGCTGGCCGCGGCCCGCAACGCCATCTCCAGCCCCATGCTCGAGGCCTCCATCGAAGGTGCCCGCGGCATCATCCTCAACGTGTCGGGCGGCAGCGACCTGGGCCTGCTCGAGGTCAACGAGGCCGCCGAGGTCATCCACGGCGTGTGTCACCCCGACGCCAACATCATCTTCGGCGCCGTCATCGACGACGACCTCGGCGACGAGGTGCGGGTGACGGTCATCGCCGCCGGCTTCGACCGGTGGGACGACGATCGCCGGGGCCGCGACGCCGAGCCCGACCTGAGCTTCCTGCAGGGGGGGGACGACGAGGAGGCCCCCGACCTCTTCGGCAGCGACGACGACGACCTCGGTCTCGAGGACGACTTCGACGTCCCGTCCTTCCTGAAGTAATCGAGACCCTCCTCGACCTCCGGCTGGCCGACGGCCGGCGCGCCGTCGTCGCCGCCACCGACCGCGGCGACGGTGACCTGCGCATCGACGGCCCTCCCGCCGACCTGGCCGACCGACGCCAGGGCCTGGTGGCCGCTCCCTGGACGTGGCTGCGCCAGGTGCACGGGCCCCGGGTCGTCACCGTGGAGCATCCGGGTGCCGGGGCCGGCGAGGAGGCCGACGCCGCGGTGACCAGCGCCACCGGCGCCGTGCTCGCCGTCCACACCGCCGACTGCGGCCCCGTCGCCCTCGTGGCCGAGGGCGGCGCCGTGGCCGTCGCTCACGCCGGGTGGCGCGGGGTGGCCGCCGGCGTCCTCGAGGACACCGCGGCCGCGGTGGTCGGCCGGGCCCGCGGTCCGGTGCGTGCCGTGGTCGGTGCGCTCATCGGGCCCGAGTGCTACGAGTTCGGTGCCGGCGACCTCGACGACGTGGCGGCCCGACTGGGCGACGGGGTGCGGGCGGTCACCGGCGACGGGCGTCCCGCCCTCGACCTGCCCGCCGCCGTGGCCGCGGCCCTCACCGCCGCCGGGGTGGAGGAGGTCCGCTTCCTCGGGGGCTGCACGGCCTGCAGCGACCGCCACTACTCACACCGCGCCCGGGCCGAGGTGGGGCGCCAGGCCCTGCTGGCCTGGATCGAGCCGTGACCCCGACCCCGGAGGGGGTGGCCGCCGGCCTCGACCGGGTGCGCCAGCGCATCGCCGACGCCGGTGGTGACCCGGCGCAGGTCCGGATCGTGGCGGTGACCAAGGGCTTCGGGCCCGAGGCCCCCCGGGCGGCCCGGGCCGCCGGCGCCGTGCTCCTGGGCGAGAACTACGCCCAGGAGCTGGTGGCCAAGGACGAGGCCTT
>CAYTJS010000308.1:0-4456 GCA_964438115.1 uncultured Iamiaceae bacterium | reverse complement strand
AGACCGGCCACCGCGGCGTCGAGGTCGGCGCCGACCGCGGCCACCGTGGCCACCGCCATGGCCGCATTCCGGGCGTTGTGGGCGCCGGGCACGGGCAGCCGCACCTCGGCGAGGAGGGCACCGTCCCGGTGCAGGGCGAAGGTCGTGCCCCCACCGTCGCGCCGGAGGTCGACGATCCGGTAGCGGGCCTCGGGCTCCTCGCCCACGGTGACCACGTCGTGGCGCCGGGCCAGGGCCAGGCCCTCCTCGTCGTCGACGCCCACCAGCGCCGGGCCTCGGGACCCGGCGACGAAACGGTCGAAGGCGTCACGGAGGGCGTCGAAGCCCCCGTAATGGGCGTGGTGGTCGGCCTCGACGTTGGTGACGAGGGCCACCTCGGTGTCCAGCTCGACGAAGGTGCCGTCGCTCTCGTCGGCCTCGACGACGAACCACTCGCCCGGCGACCAGTGCGCCCCCGAGCCCAACTGGTTGACGTCGCCGCCGATGATGAACCCGGGGTCGGTGCCGGCCGCGGACAGGGCCACGGCCAGCATGGAGGAGGTGGTCGTCTTGCCGTGGGTGCCGGCCACCGAGACCGTGCGCCGCAGGCGGGTGATGGCGGCGAGCACCTCGGCCCGGCGCAGGACCGGGATGCCGGCCTGGTGGGCGGCCACCACCTCGGGGTTGCCGGCACCGATGGCCGTGGAGATGGCCACCACCTCGGCCCCGCCCAGGTTGGCGGCGTCATGGCCGACCGCCACCCGGACGCCGAGATCGCGCAGGCGGTCGAGGGCCTTCGACTCCTTCAGGTCGCTCCCACTCACCTCGTGGCCCATGGCCACGAGCACCGAGGCGATGGCGCTCATGCCGGCCCCGCCGATGCCCACGACGTGGACCGACCGGGGCGGGGTGAGGTCGACGGGCTCAGGCACGGGCGTGCTCCTCCACGAGGGCGGCGACCCGACGGGCGGCGTCGGGCCGCCCGAGGGCGGCGGCGGCCCGACCCATGGCCCCGAGACGGGCGGGGTCGGCCAGCATCGGGGTCAGCTCGGCGGCCAGTCGGTCGGCGTCGAGCTCGGCGTCGGGGACCAGGACGGCGGCCCCCGCCTCCACCAGCTGGCGGGCGTTGGCCGTCTGGTGATCGGCGGTGGCGATGGGCAGGGGCACGAGGACGGCGGGGCGGCCGAGGACGCCCAGCTCGGCCACGGTGGTGGCCCCGGCCCGGGCGACCACCACGTCGGCGGCGGCCAGGGCGGTGGGCATGTCGTCCTCGTAGCGCACGGGGCGGTAGAGGATGCCGGTCGGGTCGGCCCGTTCCTCCCCGCGGGCGGTGGGGTCGCCCCAGTCCCGTTCCCCCACCACGTGGTGGACGGCGAGGTCGGTCCGGTCGACCCACTGATCGACCAGGCCGGTCACCGCCTGGTTGATGCGCCGGGCGCCCAGCGAGCCCCCGAAGGCGAGGACCACGGTGCGGTCCTCGGGCAGGCCCAGGCGCCGGCGGGCCGGCAGGCGGTCGCCCGCAGGATCCACGGTGAGGATCTCGGGGCGGACGGGGTTGCCGGTGAGCACCGTCCGATGCAGGCCCGTGTCCGGGAAGGCCACCGCCGCCGCCTTGGCGAAGCGACCGACCAGCCGGTTGGCGGCGCCGGCCACGGCGTTCTGCTCGGCGACCACGATCGGCACCCCCACGACGACGGCGGCCAGGGCGCAGGCCACCGAGGCGTAGCCCCCGAGGGCCACCACGACCTTGGGTCGGTGGCGCACGACGAGGACCATGGCCCGGGCGAAGGCGGCCACGAGGCCCAGCGCGGCGCCCACGTTGGACAGGGTGAGGCGCCGCTGGATCCCCCGACCGGGCAGGGCGGTCAGGGTGAAGCCGGCGGCGGGGACGAGCCGCACCTCGCTGCCGCGGGCGCTGCCCACGAAGTGGATCGTCGTCGGGTCGTGGCCGTCCTCGACCAGCGCCCGGGCGATGGCGATGCCGGGCAGCGTGTGCCCGGCCGTGCCCCCACCGGCGATGACCGCCCAGGGGCGGGCGACCACGGCGTCGGTCACCGGCTCAGCGGGCCCCGGCGGTCGGCGTCGACCGGCGGCCCGCCCGACCCGACGCCGGACGGTCGTGCCGGCGGGACTCGCCCCGGGGGGCGGGGTGGGCCGTGACGTCGGCGCCGTGGCGGGCGATCGACAGCAGGATCCCCATGGCCACCAGGTTCACGACCAGCGAGGTGCCGCCGTAGCTGACGAACGGGAGGGGCACGCCGGTGATGGGCAGGAGGCCCACGACGGCGCCGATGTTCACGATGGCCTGGAGGACGAACCAGGTGGTGATGCCGGTGGCCAGCAGGGTCCCGAACCGGTCCGGGGCCCGCAGCGCGGCCCGCACGCCGAACCAGCCCAGGGCGATGAACAGCCCCAGCACCGTGAGGGCCCCCACGAGGCCCAGCTCCTCGGCCACGATGGCGTAGATGAAGTCGGTGTGGGCGTAGGGCAGGAAGCCCCACTTGGCCCGGCTGGCACCCAGGCCCACGCCGGTCAGTCCGCCGGAGGCGATGCCCACCATGGACTGGATGGTCTGGTACCCGGTGTTGGCCGGGTCGGCCCAGGGGTCGAGGAAGGCCAGGACCCGATCGCGCCGGTACGAGGCCCCGAGGGCGGCGACGGTGGCGGCGGCGGCGCCGAGGACCGCCCAGCCCGCGATGCGGGGCAGGGACACACCGGCCACCAGGATCACCGCGCCCAGCGCCCCCGAGGTGATGATCAGGGTGCCCAGGTTCGGCTGGAGCAGCAGGAGGGCGGCCAGCGTGCCCATGGCCAGCAGCACGGGGCGCAGGACCCGAGGGTCGTGACCCACCAGGTCACGCCGGTCGGGGTGGGCCAGCCAGGCCGCCGTCCAGATGATGATGCCCAGTTTGGCCAGCTCGGACGGCTGGATGCGCAGCGGACCGGCCCCCAGCCAGCGGGTGGCGCCGTTGGCACCCACGCCCACCCCCGGGACGAGGACGAGCACGAGGAGCCCGAAGCAGACGGCGAGGATCGGCACGGCCAGGTCCTTCCAGTCGCCGTAGCGGCGCCGCATGGCGGCGAACATCCCGGCCGCCCCGACCACGGCGAAGACGGCCTGGCGGGTGAAGCTGTCCCAGGCCGACCCGGTGGTGCGCAGGTCGCTCACCGAGGCGGCCGACATGACCATGACCAGACCCAGCAGGACCAGCGCCGTGACCACGACGAGGAGGCCGAGGAAGGTCGAGGACCGGTCGCCGGGCGGGCGCTTGGGCCCGGTGCCCGCCGAGGGGTGACGGGAACGGGCCGTTCCCCGGTCGTGCGCCGGGCGGGTGCGTCCCGCCGCCGGGTGGGCGGCGTGGGAACGGCGGCCGGTGACGGTGCGGTTGCTCATGGGACGACCCCCTGCGAATCGAGGTGCATGCGGACGAGGCGGGTGAAGTCGTCCCCCCGCTCGCCGTAGGACGAGTACCAGTCGAAGGACGCACAGCCCGGCGACAGCACGACGGCATCGCCGGGCCGGGCCACGGCGCCGGCGGCGGCCACCGCCTCGGCCATGGAGCCCGCCACCGTCACCGGGACGGCGTCGCCCACGGCGGCGGCCACGTCGGGGGCCGCCTCGCCGATGGCGACCACGGCCCGGACCCGACCGGCGGTGCCGAGGATCCCGTCGAGGGCCAGGCCCTTCGTGCGGCCGCCGGCGATGAGGACCACGGCGTCGAAGGCGTCCACGGCGGCGCTGGTGGCGTGGGGCGTGGTGGCCTTGGAGTCGTCGTACCAGGCGACGCCGTCGGCCTGGCCGACGAACTGGACCCGGTGGGGCAGGCCGTCGAAGGCGGCCACGGCGGCGGCCACGGCCTCGTCGGTGGCGCCGGCGGCCCCGGCGAGGAGGGCCGTGGCCAGGGCATTGGCCCGGTCGTGGCGCAGCCGGCGCCGGAGGTCGGCCACGGCGACGAGGCGACGGTCGTCGACGACGAGGTGCCCGTCGACCTCGGTGGCGTCGGCCGGGGCGTCCAGGGCGAAGGTGCGGCGCCGGGCGGCGACCGTGGCACCGTGGGCGGCGACGACGGGGTCCTCGGCGTTGACCACGGCCACGTCGTCGGGGCCCTGGTCGGCCCAGATGCGGGCCTTGGCCGCCTCGTAGCGGGCCAGGTCGGCGTGGACGTCGAGGTGGTCGGGGGCGAAGTTGAGCCAACCGGCCACCGGCGGACGCCAGTGGGCGGTGTGGCCCAGCCGGAACGAGCTGGCCTCGACCACGAAGACGTCGACCGTGGGGTCCTCGATGGCGGCCACCAGGGGGGTCTCGACGTTGCCGGCCTCGGCCACCACCTTGCCGCTGCGGGCCAGGGCGTCGGCGACCAGGTGGGTGACGGTGGTCTTGCCGTTGGTCCCGGTGATGGCGACCACCGGCCGGTCGTCCCAGGCCGCGGCCAGGTCGAACTCGGAACGCACGGGTACCCCGGCAGCGAGGGCCCGG
>CAYTJS010000307.1:0-4528 GCA_964438115.1 uncultured Iamiaceae bacterium | reverse complement strand
GGGTCGGGGTCGTCGGCGAGCCGTTCGAGCGAGGGGACCGGCGTCGCCGGATGGGCGGCGACACCGCGGCGCACCGAACCGGCACGGTGACCGGCGAGCTCGGCGAGGGCCGCGGGGTCCTCGGTCGGCGCCCACCGCTGCCGGGCGGCCTGCGGGGTCACCCCCAGCGCCTCGGCGATGGCTTCCCACGGCAGCCCCCGACCGCGGGCGATCAGCAGCCACCCCTGGGTCTCGTCGTCGACCTCCCGGCGAATCTGCTGTAGCAGGGCGATGGCCTTGAGCGCATCCAGGTCGTCTTGGGGCCAGTGGCCGGTCTGCGAGCCGGCGACGGCGGCGAGCACGGGCAGCGCCAGCGCCGCCGGCGAACCGGGGCCGTCGTCGCCGGCGTGCCATGCCCGCCACTCCTGTCGGTTCCACGTCGCCGGTCTGGGCACAGCACCTCCCCACGTCCTCGGGGCAGGTTGGCACAAGCTGGCGCCGCCTGGAGTAATCCAAAGACAAATTGTGAACATACTGGCGACAGGGTACTCTCCAAAGATGTCCACCCTTAACCGGCGCCTGGGCGGTGGCGAGGCAGACGCTCCCGACCACGGTGGTTCCAGCGGTCAGGAGCTCGTCGCCGGCCTCGCCTCCGACGATGACGCCGTGGTCGAAGCCGCCGCCGCTCACCCCGAAGTCCCCCTTGGGATGGCGGCGCTGCTGGCCGCCGACGTCAGCGGCGGCCACCGCGGGGTGCACGCGGTGCGCGTCGGGCTCGCCCGCAACCCTGCGGCCAAGCCGGCCTGGCTCCAAGCCCTCGCCTGTGACCCCAGCCCCCAGGTGCGTCGCGGCGTCGCCATCAACCCCGCCGCACCCACCGAGACCCTCTGTCGTCTCGCCCTCGACCCCGACCCCGAGGTCCGCACCGCGGTGGCTGACAACCCCGCGGCCACCCCCAGCATCCGGGCGGTGGTCGGGTTGGCCGCCGACTGATGTGCCGCCTCGCCATCGTCACGCGGGCTCGGCGAACCGACCGGACTCGACCCGCCTCGCCGCAGCAGGCCCCGCCGATCCCACCCGGGGAGCGGGGCCCGGTGTCGCTTCCTGGCGGTCGGCGCCCGACCCGGTGCCGCTGGGGGTTCCACCGCCTCGTCGCCTCGCCCGGGGCGATCGTGGATGACGACTTCGGTCACGAGGAACGCTGTGCCCGCTGCGGGGCCGTGCGCCGGGTGTTCTACCCCGGTGTCTGAGATTGGTGAGCCTCGAGTCGGCCACCGTGCCGCAAGGCCATGTCGCCGAGGCCCGCCGCCGTCGATCCCGAGCTCTACGGTTCCTCGTCGTGCCCACCAAGCGTGACCTGGCCAAGCTCCTCGACGCTCGGTGGCAGCCTGCGCCGATCGCCGGCGACGTGCGCCGCGAAGCGGCCCGCTGGATCAGGGTGATCCTCGAGGACCCGACGATGCCGGCCGATGCCCGCTACCGGCGACTCGACGCCGAGCTGTGGGCCTACACCGAGATCAAGCGCTCGAACCCGTTCAAGTACAACCTGCGCTACCGCACCCTCGGCGTTCAGAACGGACCTGACGACGTGAAGATCCACCACGAACACGTCGTCCCCCGTCGCTGGCTCATCCACACCCTGATCGACCACCCCGACCAGGCGTTCCTCGTGCTGAGCCTGTCGGCATCGTGTGCCACCACCGAAGCCGAGTCCAAGCAACTGTCCGCCAACGAGGCGAGCTTCGGCTGGGCCCGCTACGCCCGAGCCGGACTCATCGTCATCGACGGCGAGACCGGCACGACCGCCGACCTGGAGTCCCTCCACCAGGACCAGCTGAACGTGCTCGAACAACTCGGCATCGAACCGTCGCCATGACCCCCCGAGCATCAGTCACGGCCGTCGCCGCGATGCCCCATGCGGCTGGTGCCTCCGGGTCGTCGCTACGTCCCCGACGGGGGCGCCCCCGTCGGGGACGAGGCAACTGGCCCGTGCACGGAGAACACCGGTGCCCCCGGACCCGTTGTAGCTCCACCCCACTGGTCGGATCACCCTGGCTGCCTTGTGGTGCAGCCCCGATGGCGGGCCCGTCCGGGCGAGGACCACGTCGCCTGAACATGAAGTCGCCCAGCACGAGGCACCGGTTGGTGTCAGACCTCAGTCGTATCGTTCGGCCATGGCCCGCCAGCGGTTGCCCAAGACGTCGGGTAGACCACTGACCGGGGTCTCGTCACCGCCACCGCTCAACGTGGTGGCCTTGGGCGCGTACCCGGCCAAGCAGTGCCCGGTGAAGACCCAGAACCGGTTCCACCCCGACACCCGGAACCTGGCGTCGCCGGTCGATGATCCCTTCGCCCGGATGCTCATCGCCGACGGCAACGACTTCGAGCGTCGGGTGGTCGCCCGCCTGGCCGCCGAGGGTCCGGACGGCACGGTCCAGGTCGACGAGGACCTTCGCTCCGATGCCCGACAGGCGGCGACGATCGCGGCCATGGACGACGGGGCGCGGCTGATCGTGGCCGGCGAGCTGCCCACGGTTGACCGGCGGACAGGCAAACCCGACCTGCTCATCCGGGCCACGTCACCCGACGCCCGGCACCGTTACACGCCCGGCGACATCAAGCATCACCTGACCGTCACCGCGGTCGCCGACGGGCTCACCCTCGAGATCAGCGAGTTGGCCGAGCCGTGGCCGCCGACCGCCGGCGACGCCCAACTCGGTTCCCGCAAGAACGCCGACGACCTGCTCCAACTCGCCCACTACCACCGGATGCTCGAACGCCTCGGCCGAGCCACCGACGAACCGGTAGCGGCGATCCTCGGCAAGGAAGAACAGCTCGTCTGGTACCGGCTCGACGCCGCCACCTGGGGAGCCGAGAGCCCGCTCGACCGCTACGACCGCGAGTTCCAGTCCCGCCTCGACATCGCCGACGCCGCCCAGAACGGCCAGATGACCGTGGGGCCGGTCCTCTGCGATGAATGCGGCGGCTGTGAGTGGTCCGAGAACGTGTGCGGCCCCGCTCTGCACACCGGTTCCGGCCACGTCAGCCTCATCGCCGGCATCGGCCGTGCCGCCGCCGCCAAGCTCGAACAGGCGGGCATCACCAGCCGTGCCGACCTCGCCGAAGTAGATGCCTTGGTCGCCGACCTCGTCGCCGACGGCGTCGACCTCGCCGGCTACCGGGCCGCCGCATCCGGCGCCCCCTCCGACCTGCCAGTCGACGAACTGCACCTGCGGGCCGGCGGCCTGTCCCGTCGCCCGAAACAACTCGAAGCTCTCCGAGCCCGGGGCGTCATCACAGCCGGCGACCTGTTGGGCCTGCCCGGCCCGCTCCCGCCCCCCGGCGCCGCCATCGCCAACCAGGTCCGACTCGCCCGAGCCGCCATCGGCCCCGCGCCCGTCTACCGCCGCGAAGGCGTCAGCGGCGAGCCGGTCCCGCGAGCCGAAGTCGAGATCGATCTCGACATGGAGAACGACCCGATCGCCGGCGGCACCTACCTCCGGGGGGCCCTGCTGACCCAGCCCGACCGCGAGCCCCGCTACCAGCCGTTCGCCCAACTCGACCGGCCGCTCACCGAATCCGACGAAGCCGACCTCCTCGCCCAGCTCTGGTCCTGGCTCCGTCGAGTCCTCGACGACGCCCACCAACGGGGCCTCACTGCACGGATCTACGTGTGGCACCAGGCCGCGGAGCTCACCGCGCTGCGCCGGGCTGCCTCGCTCGGCGCCGGCCGCTCCGACGTGCCCACCGTCGACCAGATCGACCAACTCGCCGTCTCCCACCAGTGGGTCGATCTCGAACAGGAGACGACCAAACGGCTCTGGCTACCTGAAGGCTCCAGCATCAAGAAGGTTGCCCCACTTGCGGGGCACCACTGGCCCATGACCGACGCCGGCGGCGACCAGTCCATCGTCTGGTACCGCACCGCCACCGCCAGCCCCCGGCACCCCGTCCTTCACCCCATGGCCTGGCGCCGTGCCCGCCAGGCCCGCCGCAAGCTCCTCACCTACAACCGCGCCGACGTCAAGGCCACCCTCGCCGTCCGCAACTGGCTCGAAGCCACACAGGACTCGCTCCCCCTCCTCGCCTGAGTTGCGGCAAGCCGAGGCGACGCAAGGGTCAGGAAGCCGCCGATCGCAGCCAGGATCCCCATCCCCCAGGAATCCCGCTGGCCAAGACGACTTCGACCCAGTCAGTCAAGGTGGTGTCAAAGCGCCTTGTAAGCACCTCACTGTTGAACACAGCCTCCATCCACTCTAGAGACGGTCGGAGACAATGAAAGCGCCCCTGTCATGGAGGATGTAGGGGCTGAGCTCTGCAGCCAGGGGTTGTGCTTGCGGCCGCAGGGTCCGCCTGCTACTCAATCGTGGATGGGGAACCTGCTAGCAGAAGCGAACGCTAAGGCGGTCTCAGAGTGATTGCCGGTCTGAGGCGGTCTTGGCTATTGATCGCTACCTCCGCCGTGATCCTCTTTCTGGGCACGTGGGCGCTGATCGTTCTTTCCTCGGATGCCGAGACATCGACCTTCCTCTGGGGACTGCCCCGGCTG
>CAYTJS010000306.1:0-4553 GCA_964438115.1 uncultured Iamiaceae bacterium | reverse complement strand
CAGATGCTGCGCTCGACCCGGGCCAACCTCTCCGCCGTCTGGGGCCTGTCCACCGCCGAGGGTCTCTCCGGCCTGTGCGAGCTGCCCGGCCCGCCCGCCGCGGCCTGGACCGACGGCGAGGGCGTCCACCACCGCCTGTGGCCCATCACCCAGCCCGGCGTGGTCGAGGCCATCGCCACCGCGGTCTCCTCCGAGCCGGTGGTCATCGCCGACGGCCACCACCGCTGGTCCACCTCGCTGCAGTACCGCGACGAGCGCCACGAGGCCGGCGCCGGCGCCGGGCCCTGGGACCTGGCCATGACCTACGTCGTCGAGCTCGTCGAGGAGCAGCTCGACGTGCACCCCATCCACCGCCTGCTCACCGGCCTGCCCGACGACGTCGACCTGCCCGCGGCCCTGGCCGGCGCCTTCGACGTCCACGACGGCGGCCCCGTGGGCCCCGAGCTGGTCCACCGCATGGACGACGCCGGGGCCCTCGGCCTCGTCACCCGGCAGGGGGCGTGGCTCCTGCGCCCCCGACCCGAGGCCATGGTCGGCGTCCGCGACCTGGACTCCAGCCGCCTGGACCGGGGCCGCGAGGACCTGCCCGACCACGAGGTCACCTACCAGCACGGGGTCGACCACGTGCTCGACGCGGTGGCCTCGGGGGCGGCCCAGGCCGGCGTGCTGCTGCGGCCCGCCACCGTGGCCCAGATCGTCGAGATCGCCCACGGGGGCGAGCTGATGCCCCCGAAGACCACGTTCTTCTGGCCCAAGCCCCGGACGGGGCAGGTGTTCCGCCTGTTGGAGGACGGGACCGCCGGCTAGGCGGTGACCTCCCAGGTCGCCCCGCTGCGGAGCAGGGCGGCCAGGTCGCCGGGGCCCGAGCGCTCCTGGGCGGCGGCGATCTGGCGGGTGGCGCCCTCGGCGTACTCGGGGGCGGCCACGTCGCGGAACACGCCGATGGGCGTGGGCTCGTGCGGGCCGTTCGACAGGTGCGACAGCGTGAAGGCCAGTGTCGGGTCGGGGCGGCTCTCGTCGTGGACGAGGATCTCGGCCTCGTCCACCTCGGCCACCTCGGCCAGGCGGGCCCGGCCCTGACCGTCGAGGACCACGCAACGTTCGCCCTCGGGGCCGAAGCGGACCTGCTCCCCGTGTACCAGCGGGATCAGCATCGAGTCCCGGCTCTCCTTGCCGGTGATGGCGGCGAAGGCCCCGTCGTTGAAGACGTTGCAGTTCTGGTAGATCTCGACGAAGGAGCCGCCGTCGTGCTCGTGGGCGCGACGGAAGGTGTCCATCATGTGCTGGCGGTCCATGTCGTGGGTGCGGGCCACGAAGGTGGCGCCCGCCCCCAGCGCCAGCGACAGCGGGTTGAAGGTGGCGTCGAGGGACCCGAACGGCGTCGACTTGGTGACCTTGCCCACCTCGCTGGTCGGCGAGTACTGGCCCTTGGTCAGGCCGTAGATCTGGTTGTTGAACATCAGGATGTTCAGGTTGACGTTGCGCCGAAGGGCGTGGATGAGGTGGTTGCCGCCGATCGACAGGGCGTCACCGTCGCCGGAGACGACCCAGATGTCGAGGTCGGGGCGGGCCATGGCCAGGCCGGTGGCCACCGCCGGGGCCCGGCCGTGGATGGTGTGCATCCCGTAGGTGCTCATGTAGTACGGGAAGCGGGCGGCGCAGCCGATGCCGGAGACGAACACCGTGTTCTCGCGGCGCACGCCCAGTTCGGGCATGAGCATCTGCACGGCGGCCAGGATCGAGTAGTCGCCGCAGCCGGGGCACCAGCGGACCTCCTGGTCCGAGCTCCAGTCGGCGCGGGTGGTGACGGGGACGTCGGTCATCGGGCGAGCTCCTCGTTGATGGCCCGCTCCAGCTCACCGGCGGTGAACGGCAGGCCCTTGACCTTGGTGACGCTGCGGGCGTCGACCAGGTAGGTGCCCCGCAGCAAGAGCGACAGCTGGCCCAGGTTCAGCTCCGGGACCAGGACCTTCGGGTACCGGGCCAGGACCTCGCCGAGGTTGGCCGGGAAGGGGTTGAGGTGGGTCAGGTGGGCGCTGGCCACGGCATGACCGCGGGCCTGGGCCCGGGCCACGGCGCCGTCGATGGCGCCCCACGTGGAGCCCCAGCCGACGACCAGCAGGTCGCCGTCCTCGGGCCCGTCGACCTCGACCGGCGGGATGTCGTCGGCGATGCGGGCGATGCGCTCGGCCCGCAGCCGGACCATCCGGTCGTGGTTGTCGGGGTCGTAGGAGACGTTGCCGGTCACGTCCTGCTTCTCGAGGCCGCCGATGCGGTGCTCGAGGCCGGGGGTCCCGGGCACGGCCCACGGCCGGGCCAGGTGCTCGTCGCGCTGGTAGGGCCAGAACACCGGGTTGCCGTCGGGGTCGGTGCCGTTGGGCTCGGTGGTGAAGGCGACCGAGATGTCGGGCAGGTCGGCCACGTCGGGCAGGCGCCACGGCTCGGCCCCGTTGGCCAGGTAGCCGTCGGAGAGCAGCAGGACCGGGGTGCGGTACTTGAGCGCCAGGCGGGCCGCCTCGATGGCCACGTCGAAGCAGTCGGCGGGACTGCGGGGGGCGACGATGGGCAGCGGCGACTCCGAGGAGCGCCCGAACATGCCCATCAGCAGGTCGGCCTGCTCGGTCTTGGTGGGCAGGCCGGTGGAGGGCCCGCCCCGCTGCACGTCGATGACGACGAGGGGCAGCTCCATGCTGATCGCCAGGCCCATGGCCTCGGCCTTGAGCGCCAGGCCCGGGCCCGAGGTGGTGGTCACACCGAGGTGGCCGCCGAAGGCGGCGCCGATGGCGCTGGCGATGGCGGCGATCTCGTCCTCGGCCTGCAGCGTGCGCACGCCGAAGTTCTTGTGCTTCGACAGCTCGTGGAGGATGTCGGAGGCGGGGGTGATCGGGTACGAGCCCAGGAACACCGGGATCTCGGCCTGCTGGCCGGCGGCGACGATGCCCCAGGCCAGGGCGGTGTTGCCCGTGATGTTGGTGTAGGTCCCCGGCTCTCGGTGGGCGGGGCGGATCTCGTAGGGGTGGTCGAAGAGCTCGGCCGTCTCGCCGAAGGCGTGCCCGGCCTTGAAGGCCGCGGTGTTGGCGGCGATGACCTGCTCCCGGCCGGCGAACTTCTCGTTGATCCACTCGAGGGTGGGGGCCTCGGGCCGGGTGTACATCCAGGACACCAGGCCCAGGGCGAAGAAGTTCTTGGACCGCTCGGCGTCGCGGGGCTTCACGCCCAGCGGCGCGACCGCGTCCTTGGTCAGCGTGGTCATGGGGACCTCGTAGACCGTGTAGCCCTTGAGGTCGTCGCCCTCCCGCGGGTCGGCGTCGTAGCCGGCCTTGGCCAGGTTGCGCTCGGTGAAGGCGTCGCTGTTGAGGATGACGGTGCCGCCGTCCTCGATCTTGGGCAGCTCACCCTTCAGGGCGGCGGGGTTCATGGCCACCAGCACGTTGGGGGCGTCGCCCGGCGTGGTGATGTCGTGGTCGGAGATCTGGACCTGGAACGCCGACACGCCGGCCAGGGTCCCCGCGGGGGCGCGGATCTCGGCCGGGAAGTCGGGCAGGGTGTTCAGGTCGTTGCCCCACAGTGCGCTGGCACTGGTGAAGCGGTCCCCGGTCAACTGCATGCCGTCGCCGGAGTCCCCGGCGAAACGGATGACCACCCGGTCGAGGGTCTCGACCGCGTGGTCTCGCGAAGCGGTGTCGGCCACGTCTCTCCTTTGAGCTCCTGGTCCGAGGAGCGACCCTACCGTCCGCGACCTCCGGCGCCGCCGATCAGGTGACGACGATGGTGACCCGTCCCGAGGGGTGCAGCGTGCACACCCCCTCGATGACGCCCTCCCGGGTGAAGGTCTGCTCGAGGCGCTGGCCGGGGGCGACGGTGTAGGGCCCCACGGTGACCGTGTTGGTGTCGCGGTTGTCGATGACGAGGCGGTCCCCCACCGACACCTCGAGGCGCCGGGGCAGCAGTTCGGCGGTGTCCACGCCCGAGCCGAGGGCACCGGCACCCTCGGGCACCACGACCTCGATGGTCTCCGGGGTGCGCCCGTCGTCGCGGGGGGCCAGCGCCAGGGCGGCGAGGCCGGCGACGGCCACCACGGCCAGCACCACGGCGAGCACGGTCCGACGGGTCACGGGAGCACCTCCAGGTCCAGGGTGGCAGACGGGGCGGCGTCCGCGGCGTCGGGCATCAGCGCCACCGACCAGGCCCCGGCGAGGGGCAGGTCGACCACGGGGGCGATCAGGTGCCCGGGGCCGATCTCGGTGACCGGGACCTCGAGGGGCCCGATGCCGGTGTCGCGGTGGGTGAGGGCGACGGCCCGGGCACCGAGGTCCACGGCTTCGCCCCCGGAGGCGAAGCCGTAGACGTGCAGCTCGTCGACCCCCACCCGACCGGGGACGACCTCGACGGTGACCAGGCCACCGTCCACCTCGACCTCGGACCGGGCCACGACGGCACCGGCCGAGCGGGCGTCGGCGGCGGCGGTGACCCCCAACCCGGCGACGACCACCAACAGGACGGCCAGGCCCGCCCGCAGGGCCCGGCCAGCCCGTCGGTCGACGGCCACGCCC